>VYDA01000204.1 GCA_009843665.1 Caldilineaceae bacterium SB0675_bin_29
TTGGAGGGCTGATCTCATCTGCTTCACTCACAATCTGGTCTCCCTTATAGGCTGCGGCTGAGAGCAACTCCCTGTCAATCTCGCGATGCACCGGCACGTAGCCTATGTTGCTGGCGTCGTCTCCTATCTGCTTGAGCTGCAACTCCTGGGCGTCTGCTGATCCCATAAAACCGACAAAGGCATTGGCTTCAATACGGTTCAGCGCGTCGGCCGGGACAACGTACCCAAACACAATTGAGATTTCTCCCGTCGGCTGCGTGTCGTCTATCCGGGGAAACTGAAAGAAGTCGAGTTCGTTTGCGAATATCGGCGGCAAATCGGCTAGGCTGTAGTGGGGTGCCAGCGCCATCACGGCCTTTTCCCAGGACAGCGGACTATCGCCGTCCCCGCGGATCAAGGCCGTCATGCTATTCATCTCGGAAGTGCTCCCCGGCCGCTCGACGAAATACCCCCTGTCCAGGAGCGATTTCCACAGTTCCCACACCTGAGAAACTCTCGGATCAAGGAAGTCGACCCGGCCTGCGACTAGGTCGCGATGGAACTCCGGGCCGTTCAGGCGCATATTCAGATAGTCGAACCAGTAAATGCTTATAAAGGGATTCTGACCTGCCAGCGACATAGGAGTGATCCCGTTGGCAAGTAGAGTGTCGCAGATTCCAATGAACTCTTCCCATGTGTTGGGAGGCTCCAGCCCCAACTGCTCGAAGACTTCCTTATTGTAATAGACCCCCGCCCAACTGAAGCCCGACGGTACAAATCGTAAAGTCCCTTCAAATCGACTGATATCCCGGAACCGTCTCCCGAAGGCCTCGGTAAGATTGCCCTCTGTCCATACTTCGGAGACGTCGGCCAATAGCCCCTGCGTGGCCGCGTTGGCCAGCTGATCACCGTTCCACATCAGCAAGACGTCTGGAGGTTGGTCGTCCAGCAAGTAGCTTCCCACGTTGAAACGGTAATTCTGGCGATCGACCTGAATACTCGGAGCCAGTTCCTGGAAGCGTTCGATTGCTACCTGTTCAGGCGCGCTGAAAAGCGAATTGCTAGGCGAAACATAAGTTAGCGTCACCGGTGGGCTATCTGGCGCAAACAGAAACTCTTCCTCCGATTCCCGACCACACGCCCCCAGCAGTCCAATTAGGACTACGATCGCAAAGAGAGTCGCGCCCCGCAATACGAATGGTTCGAAGACCTTTGTAGCATTCATTCTCCCACTCCCCGCAGAAATAGCTCTCAATCAGGAGAGAGTCGAGACACGGGACCCGGACCCAAAACAGCCGGTCTGCCGGGAACCTTTGACGGGTTGGTGACGGTAACGGATAGCCTATCGGCGAGCGCACGAATATGGCGTGGGCCGATTCCACAGCAGCCCCCCACCATTCTTGCTCCCTTTTCGATCCAGCCCACAGCCCGGTTTGCGAAGTCGCCGGGCGCAATAATGTTGACAAACTGCCAGTTCGGCTTCTCAAAGTAGCCGCTCTCCGGATAGGCCCCGGTCGGCCCCGCCCAAACGGACTGGACGATCTCCAGGGCCGGACCGGTAATGTCAACGTCGCTGTGCATCACGGCTGCAAGCGAACCACCCTCAGCCACTACCGCGGCAACGCCCTTCGCAAGAGGAACCTTCTCATGGACGGCGGGCGCCAAATTGATGTCGCCCTCCTTTGTCATGGCGCAGCTGAACCCCACCCAAACGGGCAGTCCCGTGCCCTTCGCAGCATTGAGGGCAATGCAAGCAAAGTCAGTGTCTCGTATCATCTCCAAGACCAGAAAATCTACGCCGGACTCGGCTAGCAGCTCTGCCTGCTCCTCGAAATCGGACCTCATTTGGCTTGCGGAAGGATTTGCCTCATCCCCAAGGCCCCCAGACATCGGTGAGATCGATCCAGCCACCCAAACTGAGTCCGGTGCCGTTTGCCAGGACGCATCGCTGGCTCTGTTCTTGGCATTGCCAGCCTCCTCCCGGGCCTGAAGTGCCAGGAGAGCGGCCTGGCGATTCAGGTCCTCGGTTCTGCTCTCCTCACCGGCGAGGCGCAGCATATTTCTGCCGGTGGCAAACGTGTTAGTAATGATTATTTCTGCGCCCGCGCGAATATAGTCCAGATGTACCTGGCGTACAATATCGGGATCGGTTGCAACGGCGATTCCGCTCCAGGCGATATTGTGCATTGACACGTCTCTGCTCTCCAACTCTGTTCCCGTTGCGCCGTCCATGAGGATGGGCCGGTCGTCTTCTAGTCTTTCGCTGATGGTTGCCATTATGGCTCGGCTCCGGAAGTCTGGTTGGAGACAAGGTGTGTACGCTCTGGACCGGCTTCCAGCCAGAGGCGGATTCGCTGTCCCTCCGCTCCGTCTGGGCCGTTTTCGAGTCCATTGTAACAGGCGCGTCAAAAAAGGAGAACTGGTCGCTCGGTTTGAACAAGCGCGGTGCCGCGCGATCACCCTTACAGCAAACCGCCCAACGTGACCGGAGTGCCCCTGATACTCTTGAGAGTGCGGCGACCGTCGCTCGCTTGCATTTGCCTGATCGGAAGAGGCTCCTTGTGAGCGCGCTGCAGCCGCCTGCTCTTGCGGTTACAGGCTTGATGGGATAGGCTTGCGGTCATGGCATTCACTTTACAACGATTAAACCACTTGGACGAGGCCGGATCAGGTCCTGTTCTGGAGACCGCCTAAACTTTCTGCCAGACGAAAGATTCATTGGAAATCGCTCCTAAGCCGCGTTAAGGGAAAACAGGGACGAGATGGCAACACCGATCTACGACCGACCGACCGACCTGCTGCGCACTCTGGTCCGCTACGACACTACCAACCCGCCGGGCAACGAAGCCGAATGCATCGGCTTTCTGAACGGTCTGCTCCAGGAAGCTGGGCTGGCTACCACTCTGCTTGCGAAGGATCAGAAAAGGCCCAACCTCGTAGCGCGGCTGCCCGGAAGGGGTGAGGCGCCTGGACTGGTCCTTCAAGGCCATGTCGATGTGGTGACGACCGCAAATCAGGACTGGCAGCACGACCCCTTCGGCGCCGAACTGATCGAAGGCGAGGTCTGGGGTCGAGGCAGTCTGGACATGAAGAGCGGTGTCACGATGATGATGTGCGCGGTGTTGCGCGCCGCGGCCGAGGGACGTACACCGGCGGGTGACATAATCCTGACTGTCATGAGCGACGAAGAAGCAGGCAGCGACTATGGCGCCCGCTTTCTGACTGAGGAGCATCCCGAGCAGTTCGAAGGCGCCAGGTATGCCATCGGCGAAGGCGGCGGGAGTGCCCAATATCTCGGCGAACAGCGCTACTACCCTCTGATGGTTGCCGAAAAACAGGTCTGCTGGCTGCAGACGCGCATCACAGGCCCGGGTGGACACGGATCGACGCCACTGCGCGACGGCGCCATGGCCAGGCTGGGAAGCCTACTGACGACCCTGAACAGTAACAGGCTGCCCGTACACGTAACGCCGGCAATGGAGCAGATGCTGCCTGCACTGGCCGAACACGCCCCCGATCATCTGGCCGAAGCTGCCCTGGCTCTGCTGGACCCGGCCCGAACCGACGCAACTCTGGACCAGATGGCTGCAGAAGGCCGGCCCCAAGCCCGGTCGCTCGACGCTCTGCTGCACAATACAGTCAATGCCACCGTCGTCGGCGGCGGCATCAAGACAAACGTCATTCCCAGCGAGATCACGCTGGAGTTGGATGGAAGGATCCTGCCTGGCTTCAGCTCCGATGACCTGATCGCCGAACTGCACGAGCTCCTGGGCAAGGATCTTCAGTTTGATATAATCCGACACGATCCTGGTCAGTCTGAACTCAACATGGGCCTGTACCCGCTTCTGAAAGAGATAGTGGAAGAACTTGATCCGGACGGTGTTGTCATCCCATCGATGGTGGGCGGCTTTACGGACGGCCGCATGTTCTCACGGTTGGGCATCCAGAACTATGGCTTCCTACCCATGAAATTGCCCCCTGGTACGAATTTCAGCGCAACTGTTCACGCCGCCGACGAACGCGTTCCTGCTGAAGCCCTGGAGTTTGGAGTGCAGGCAGTGTCTACGATATTGGAACGCTATGGACATGACGGCGCCGACTGACGCCGACCGCCTGACTGACAATGACAAGAGAGACTGATCTGAAGGGCGCCGTGCAGGAGCAGTTTGGCCGGGTCGCGGCAAAATACCTGACAAGCGCAGTGCATGCCCAGGGCAAAGACCTGCCGGTCATGGTCGAAGCTGCCAACCTTCAGGGGAATGAACGCGTACTGGACGCAGGCTGCGGAGCTGGGCATACTGCGGCCAGTTTTGCCCCTTTCGTAGCCGAAGTCGTTGCACTGGATTTCACGGCCTCTATGCTTCCCCAGGTCGACGTTCTGGCACAAGAACGGGGCCTGGCAAACATTGAGACTCGTCTCGGTGATGTGGAAAACCTGCCTTTTCCCGACTCAACATTCGACTTGGTCGTATCCCGTTACAGCGCACATCACTGGTCCAGGCCGGGCAAAGCACTGCGCGGATTCCACCGCGTCCTCAGAGATGGCGGCCTGTTCATCCTCAGTGATGTGCTCGGATTTGGCGATCCAGTCTGTGATACCTACCTGAACGCCATCGAGGTTCTGCGGGATCCCTCCCACGTAAGGGACTACACACTTGAAGAGTGGAGCAACAATTTTGCCGCGACCGGTTTCCACCTGGAAGTCGTCTTTCCCTATCGCATATTCCTCCACTTCGAGGATTGGACAGAACGAATGGAAACGCCGGACGTCTATCGCGCTGCAATACGTGCGCTCTACAACGATTCACCGGAAGAGGTGCGAGAGGCACTGCAAATTGACGAAGAAGGCCACTCCTTCCAGTGTGCAGTCTTGCGGGGCACGGCGTCATGACACTAAGTACAGCGACTTTCATGAGCCGATTCCTGTGGTCGCGATAGCCTCGGACCCACAAGAACAGGTTCATTGGCAAAGGTCTGCCAGCCGGGCAACACCGTTTCGACTCTCGTCTCAAGTAGCTCACGAATTCTGATCTCACAGCGGTTTCAAAAGGCACAATTGGAAGGAGGTTCCAAGGTGACAGCAAATCCAACCATCTTCGCAGGCACTATCGGGCAAAGTGTATGGCGTAGCCACGACGGCGGCGACTCTTGGGAGCGCGCCTCGCAGGGCTTGTTCATGGAATCAGACATTCGCGCCATCGCCGTAGACCCAGGCGATTCGGCTGTTCTGTACGCGGGAACGGAAGCCGGCATCTACAGCACGCGTGACGGGGGCGACTCCTGGGCGCAGGTCGATTCGCCCATGAACGACCTTGAGATCTGGGCAATCGCCATCGATCCCGCAAACTCCGACACGATCTTCGCCGGGACTTGCCCTTCCGCACTGTTCCGATCCCAGGACGGCGGCAGTTCTTGGCAGAAACTGGACGTTGAGTTGGCGGAAGAGTGCGAGGGCGTTCCAATCACGCCCCGCGTGACCATCATTCTCTTCGATCCGGAGGATTCACAGACAGTCTACGCCGGCATCGAAATCGACGGCATGCGCATCAGCCGCGATGGGGGCGATACTTGGGAAGAAGGCAGCGAAGGTCTGTCCAGCCTTGATATTCACGGTCTTGCCGTCGTGCCCGGCTCGCCTAAGACTCTGGTGGCGGCCACCAACAACGACGTCTGCGTGACCACCGACATGCAGAACTGGACGCCACTGGAAGTCAGGGATCACTATCCCTGGCCATACTGTCGGGGCGTCATTCACCTCTCAAACGGCGACAGCCGCATTTGGGTTGGCGCCGGCAACGGCCCCCCTGGAGATGAAGGCGGCCTCTTCCACAGCGGCGACCTGGGAAAGACTTGGGAGCGGGCCGACCTTGGCGGCGTAGCCAACAGTACCATCTGGGCGGTTTCCCACAACCCTGCTTCGCCGGACTGGATCGTAGCATACAGTGTGGCCGGCCAAATCTACCGCAGCACAGATCGCGGCCATTCCTGGACGAAACTTGAGCGGGAGTTCGGTGAAGTTCGGGCAGTAGCTCTGGCAGTATAGATTCCCTCTTAGCCTGGCAGGTCCCTGCCGGCCGTCAGCGATGTGCTGGCAGGGACTTTCTCTCACGCATAGGGTCACGTACTCTCAACCTGCCTGAATGCCTCAACACCGGGTCGGATCGCGTCAACCAGTAGCTTGTAGTCTGGCCCATAGCTCAAGAACGTAAAGCCCTGTGCAGCAAGGGCCTTCAACTCCTCCGGCGTACCGGCCCCGGCGCCGACAGCCACCCCACATGAGCGGCCGACCGCCACAGCGCGCGCCATCACAGCATCGATCTCGGGCAAAGGCATCTCAAATGGGTTCAAACCCATCGAGAGGCACAGGTCAAAGGCGCCGATGAACAGGACATCGATGCCCGGTACGTTGGCAATCGCTTCCAGGTTCTCAACCGCCTCCGGCGTTTCGATGATCAGCATGATCAGTATGTTCTCATTCGCCTTCTCGAAATACTTCTCATATTCAAAGGTGTAATGTGACGCCCGTAGCGGCCCGAAACTGCGCCTGCCCTGCGGAGGATAACGCGAGGCGCGCACGATTGCCTCGGCCTCGGCCACGGTCCGCACCATCGGCACCGCGATCCCCAATCCCCCAATGTCCAAGGACCTCTGAATGAAGACCGGATCTGCCGACGGAATCCGCACCATCGGTATAGTGTCTGTCCCGTTTATGGCCATCAGAATTCGCTCAACCTCAGCCATATCGAGGCCGTTATGCTCCATCTCGATAAGCAGCCACTCGACGCCGGCGTGGGCAAGCAACTCGGCGACCGTCGCACTTCCCATGCCCAGGAAACATCCCATCGTCTTCTGTCCGTTGAGCGCTTTTTCCCGTACAAAATTGGATCTCATCCTCTAGGTTCCTCCAATGGTCCTCTTGATGGAAACGAGTGAGCTGGAATCTTGAACCCGACTCGCCTCATTGCGAAAGATGTTCCTGAAAATAAGTTCTCACCTCTTTCTTCCTCGCCAGAATTTGAGACGAAAATCTGATCCGGCGAGTACTCGAATACACTGGAATAGCCCCTTACACGCAGGGCAGTTCGGGCATTGGAGAAGGGGGGCGAAGGCGCCGCGTTCGCGCTCGGAACTCCATCCCCTGTTCGGCTAGCGCAGACAGCTCATCAGCGT
>VYDA01000708.1:0-954 GCA_009843665.1 Caldilineaceae bacterium SB0675_bin_29
GTCCTGGAAGATCATGCGTACATGCTGGCGGTACGGCTTCATTTCATTGTTGGTGAGGGGCCCCAGATCGACCATTTTGCCGTCATGGTCCTGGAAGAGGACCTGGCCGCCGGTGAGGTCATAGGCGCGCAGGATGCAGCGGCCGGCTGTTGTTTTGCCGCAGCCGCTCTCGCCGACGAGGCCCACGGTCTCACCTTGCAGGACATGGAAGGAGATATCATCGACGGCCTTGACGTGACCGATTGTGCGGCGGAAGAAGCCGGCTGTGATTGGAAACCATTTTTGCAGGTTTCGGACATCCAGAAGGATGTTGCCGGCGGCAGTGCTGCCGTTTTGCGATGTGGAGAGTTGCTGGCCGTTGGTGGACTGTTCGCTCATTGGATTGTGTGAAATATCTCTACGCTCACTGTTCGGAGCGGCGTTTGCAACTGGATGTCAGGTGTCAGATTTGCGTCATCGGCTTATTCGTCTTCGTACAAGAGACAGTGGACCTCCCGGCCCGGTCCCAGTGGAATGGCGGGCGGGTTTATGGCGTCGCAGCGGCCGGGCATGAAGTGATCGCAGCGCGGGCCGAACATGCAGCCTGTGGGCCGGTTGTAGGGATCGGGGACCATGCCCCGAATCGAATCGAGGCGCTGCCGGTTTCGACTCACGCCGAGGCGCGGGATGGACTTAAGGAGCGACTGCGTGTAGGGGTGCTTGGGATCGTGGAAGATGGAGTCCACGTCGCCGCGTTCGGCAACCTGGCCCAGATACATAACGACGACGTCATCGGCCATTTCGGCGACGACGCCGAGGTCGTGGGTGATGAGCATGATGGCCATGCCGAACTCATCCTGCAGCTCCTCGAGGAGCTCGAGAATCTGGGCCTGGGTGGTGACGTCAACGGCTGTGGTGGGCTCGTCGGCGATGAGGAGGGCGGGGTTGAAGGAGAGGGCCATTGCGATCATGACG
>VYDA01000708.1:964-7138 GCA_009843665.1 Caldilineaceae bacterium SB0675_bin_29
ACGCGCTGACGCATGCCGCCGCTGAGCTCGAAGGGATAGGTTCCGAGGCGTTCTGCGGGGCGGGGGATGCCGACACGGCGCAGCAGTTCGATTGCGTGCTCGTCGGCTTCGTCATCGAGCATATCGGTATGCAGTTTGATCGCTTCGGTGATCTGGTTGCCGACGGTATGGATGGGGCTGAGCGAGGTCATCGGCTCCTGGAAGATCATTGAGATATCCTGGCCGCGGATGGAGCGGATCTCTCTGCCGCGGGGGTCGAGTGCGGCTAAATCGATGATCTCTGTGGTTGAACTCCCGTTGGCGCCGGTCTCGCCGGTGGTCCACTCGCCGTTACCGGCGGCCGACAGGCGATCGGGGCGATGGTAGAGGATTTCTCCTTCGACGATGCGGCCCGGCTGGTCGACGATCTGGAGGATAGAGCGGGCGGTGACACTTTTGCCGCAGCCGCTTTCTCCGACGACGCAGAGGGTCTTGTGCTGGTGGATAGTGAAGTCGACCCCGTTGACGGCCTGGACAGTGCCTTCGTCGAGGAAGAAGTGGGTTTTCAGGTTTTTGATTTCGATGAGAACTGGCGTTTCCATGGAACTGCGTTAGTCAGTGGTCAGTGGTCAGTGGTTAGTGGTTAGTGGTTAGTGGTTAGTGAATCGTTGTTAGCGATTGTAAGGGTCGGCGGCGTCGCGGAGGCCGTCGCCGAGGAAGTTGAGTGCAAGGACGGCTACGAGGACGGCGAGTCCTGGGATCAGGAGCCAGGGGGCGGTGGCGACTGAGCGGATGTTCTGGGCTTCCTGCAAGAGGACACCCCAGCTGACGACAGGTCTGCGCAGACCGAGGCCAAGGAAGCTGAGTGAGGTCTCGGCCAGGATCATGCCCGGAATGGATAGGGTGAGCGAGGCGATGATGTGGCTGAAGAAGGAGGGGACCATGTGACGCCAGATGGTGGTCAGCTCGCTGGCGCCGTCGAGGCGGGCGGCCATGACAAAGTCTTCGGTGCGGAGCGAGAGGAAGCGGCCGCGCACGACGCGGGCCAGGCCGGTCCAGCCGATGAAGGAAAGGATGATGGTGATGCCGAAGTAGATGCGCAAGGGCGGCCAGTCGGTTGGCAGCGCTGCGGCCAGCCCCATCCAGAGCGGTATGGTGGGAATGGAGCGGATGAATTCGATGATGCGCTGGATGAGATTGTCGGTCGTGCCTCCGTAGAAGCCGGAGATGCCGCCGAGGAGGATGCCGAGGAAGAAGCTGAGGAAGACGCCGAGTAGTCCGATCGACATAGAGACGCGCGTGCCGTAGATCATACTGCTGAGGAGGTCGCGCCCCATGCGGTCGGCGCCGAGGAAGTAGACAGGCACCTCGGCATCGGTCGAGCCGACCAGGTGGAGGTCGGATTCCCACAGGCCCCACATTTTGTAGGGTTCACCGCGCACAAAAAAACCGATGTCGACGATCTGCTCTTCGTCGATCACGAAAGTCCGCTTCAGGGCTTCGGGATCGATTTCAACCTTATAGCCGTTGACATAGGGATCCCAACGCAGCCCCTGCTCGGTTTGGCGGAGAAAGTGCAGGCGCTGGGGAGGCGCCCAAGTGTAGTCGGCGCGGATAACTCCGGGGCTGGAGGGCGAGAGAAACTCAACGAAGATGGCGATGGCGTAGATGATGAGCGTAACGACTCCGCCGACCATTGCCATTCGATGTTTGCGGAACTTCCACCACATCAGCTGCCACTGCGATGCGACGGAGACGCTGCTCTCTACTTCGACCAGCGCTGCTCCCGAGGAGACGGTTTCCGGGGGCAGCGTTTTGGCATCAGTTACGGCCATAGATAGTTCCTTCTTCCCTCACTCTACGCGAAAGCTCCCCGTCGTTACTCCATGCGGATGCGGGGGTCCAGCCAGGCGAGCAGGAGGTCGGACACCAGTGTGCCGATGACGGTCAGAATACTCAGAAGCATGATAAAGCTGGCCGCCAGGTACATGTCCTGCTGCAGGAGTGCGCGGATCAAGAGTGGGCCTGTCGTAGGCAGGCTCAACACGATGGAGACGATCGCTGCGCCGGAGACGAGAGTGGGCAGCACCCAGCCGACGGTACTTACAAAAGGATTGAGGGCGATGCGCACGGGATATTTGAAGAGGAGTCTCCATTCCGGCAGGCCCTTGGCGCGGGCGGTCACGACATAGGGTTTGCGGAGCTCGTCGAGCAGGTTGGCACGCATGATGCGAATGAGGCTGGCGGTGCCGGCAGTACCGATAATCACGACCGGTACCCACAGGTGGGCGAAGAGGTCTGCCACCCTTCCCCAAGTCCAGGGGGCTTCCTGGTATTCGGGTGAAAAGAGGCCGCCCACGCTCTGATTAAAGAATTTAAAGGCGATGTACATCAATATCAGAGCCAAGAGAAAATTGGGCGTGGCGAGGCCAAGAAAGCCGATAAAGGTGGCGAAGTAGTCGCCGATGGAATACTGTTTGACAGCTGAATAGATACCAATAGGGAATGCCACGACCCAGACAAATAGCAGGCTGGCGAGGGAGAGGACGAAGGTCAAAGCCAGGCGCCCCCATACCAGATCGGAGACCGGTTTATTCCAGCCGAAGGAGTCGCCAAAATCGCCTCTGAATATGATCCCCTGCATCCATTTCAGGTACTGAACGTGAACGGGCTGACCGAGCCCGTACTGCTCTTCCAGGGCGGCCATGGCCGCCTGATCCATGTCTTCATCCTGCGCAGCCATGGCTGCCACCATGGTTGTGAGAAAGTCGCCGGGAGGCAACTGAATGATGACGAATGCGACGATTGAAATCGCGAGCAAGGTGGGGACCATGTAGAGCAATCGGCGCAGAAGGAATTGAAGCATGGAAAGGCCTTATCGATAGTGGGACTGCAGAAGAGGAGTGGAGAGCATTCACTCGCTCCCCACTCCCAATTGCTTACTCTTCGTTACTCACCACTGATCCAATACTGCTCAGGCTGCGTCGGAGCCGGTGTCGGATACTGCCATGAACCCGGCATGGAGGTCGGCACGTTGTGGAAGTTGTTCTTGACGATGCCGTAACCCGGAGGGCTAGAAGAGGTGCCGATCACGTAGAACTGGTCCTTCGCAATCGCCAGGATCTCCCTCATCAGCTCGATCTGCTTAGCCTGATCTCCAGAGGAAAGAATCTGCGCGTACAGATCCATCTGGTGCTTGACGATGTCCGGCGGTTCTTCCGGCTGCGTCATGGCGCCAGCGCCACTGGGATTGGTGCGCCAAGTCACCCAGGCTTGTGCGAAGGTGGACTCGCGGCTGAAGGGGAAGAAGTGACGCGGATCGAGGAAGATCTGCGGGCCGGTGGCGGCGCCCCAGACGTGAACATCATGCTCGTTGGCATCTTTGCGCTGGTAGAGGAGCGTACGGTCGATGATGCTCAGCTGCGCGTTGACGCCGCAGTCCTGCCACTGGTTGACCGCCATTTCGGCGCGGTCATGGAAGCCAAAGGCCTCGGTGGCCTGCACGACGAAAGACAGCGGTTCACCGTCGGGGCCGAGGAAGTAGCCGTCTGAGTCCCGTTCGGTCATTCCAGCGTCTGCCAGGTACTGGTGGGCAAGATCCTGGTCAAACTCGGTATAGAGCGAATACCACTCTTCGTCGTAGAACTCTGCCATGTCCTTGGGAATGGCGCTCTGCATCGGTTCGCCCTGGCCGATGTAAAGTACATCGATGATTTCCTGGCGGTTGAGGCAGTGGGACATGGCGATACGGAAGTTCTTGTCGTTGAAGATTTCGCGCATGCGCTCATCTTTGTGGTTCAGGTTGAAGTGGAACCCGGTGGTATTGCCGATGCTGCGGGTCTCGAAGAACTCGTATTCTCCTGGTTCGCGATTGTCGGCGATAACGGCTTTGTTGTCATTGGTGTTGAAGTGCCGGCTCATCATGTCGATTTCGCCGTTGAGCACCTTCAGCAGAAGGACTTCGCGGTCTTCGAGGATGTCATAGACGACGCGGTCGATGTAGGGCAGCTGATTGCCTTCGGTATCGACTTTCCAGAAGTAGGGATTGCGCTCCAGGATCAACTGGGAGCCTTCGCCGTACGCTACCGTAACTTTCCAGGGCATCAGCGTGGGAAGGTCGGCATTGAACCAGCGCGAGTCGGAGGGTGTGCCAGGCACGCTGGCGCATTTCATCTGGTAGAGGTTGACCCAGTCGTTGGCGTTGTTTTCTGCGATCAGTTCGTCGAGATTCTCGGTGTTGTAATCCACGTGGAACTGGGAGCAGTAGTGCTTGGGAACACGGGTGAAGATGCTGCCGCTGGGGGTTGCCAGGTTCTGCAGGAAGAGACCGTTGGGGGCATCAAAGGTGATCTTGAGGGTGTGGTCGTCGACCGCCTCGAAGATTGCGTCGGCCTCTCCGGCCCTCATCCAGCCAGGCGTCCCGCCGGGGCTCAGATCTTCATTCAGGATCTGGTCATTCCACCAGAAGGCGAGGTCGTGAGCGGTGAAGGGCTCGCCGTCGGACCACTTCATTCCTTCTCTGAAAGTGAAGGTGTATTCGCTGGCGTCGGCACTGGCGGAGACACTTTCGGCCGCATTGGGGACAACGCCTTCCCACTGCGGTGACCAGCCCATGAGGTGAATATAGCTGACGGTACGGACCAGCCAGGCTGTATCGGAGCCGCCGACGAGGGCCGTATTCCAGGTCCCGCCGTACTGTCCGATGCTGTCAACCGGCTCGACGATGGCTGGGTTGACCGGCAGACGCTCGGCCAGGGGTGGCAGTTCGCCGTTGCGAACCATATCCTGAAACTCGGGAGCCTGGTTGGGGCTGACGCCGTCGTCGGCTGCTGCCATTTCCTCGCCGGAATCATCGGCTGCGGCGGCAGCTTCCTCGGCGGGGGCAGCCGGTTCCGGGCCACCGCAGGCCGCCAGGACGCCTACTGCCAAGATTGCGATCAGCAGCATCGCAAATAAGCGGATGGGTTTCTGTTGCTGCATTGACTTGCTCCTTTGATGGTTTATGCCTAATGTCAGGCTTTGACAAGCGAAAATGAGACAGCGATGAGTGCGCTACTGCCGCGTTGCTACAGCGCTGTTTCGAATGCTTTGCCGCGCCGCGAGATGGGCACGAATTGGAATGAGGGCGCGGGAATTATAGCTTGAATCAGCGTGAACACCAAACTGAAGAGGGTTGTTGGCGCGAGCGTTTACGAGTGTTTGGTGGATTGTCTGAATCAGGATTTGCTGGATTTTTTGGATTTTCAGGATGCGGCTTGTTTCGCGGCGCGGATTTGGTTGGACGAGCGTTTGCGAGAGATGTACGTGCGTTTACGAGAGTTTACGAGAGTTTGCGGGTTGTCTGGACTGCAGTTCATGCAGTTTGTGTGATGGGCTGTGATTTGAGCTTGGCTGGCGTCGGGGTTCTCGTACCATTGTCGGCGCGGGTTGTGCGAGAGTTGTACGAACCTTTACATGGCGGGTCGTGTTTTGGCGGGAATATGGCGGAAATAGCGGAAATGGCGGAAAAGTTGGGTAGAAGCGGGTATAATTTTTTTCGCGGTCCTTGTTGTCGTTACGTTTTTGCATCAGTTTTTCCGATTCCGGAGTCAGTTCCCGGTTCCGGCAACCTCTCAACGAGTCTCAATTTCGACAGACTCATGCCGGTTTGCTGGCGAAGGGGGGCAGTGCGTCGGGTCTGGAATGGTTATGTCGGGTTAGGTCGGGTCAGAGCGGGCAGTTTTCCTATTTTGGACTTTGGCGCCTGAATTCGTACACGTTTCCTGGCTGTCTTTGCTGAGTAATTGGTTAACAGGCTTTCGGGCGTCAATGGCGTCCCCAGGTCTCTCATGCGCCTTCAGATTCCCTGCCAGTGGGAGTCATGGGATCTCAATGACGATGCGCGCACAGCGATGACTAAATGTCTTATCGATGTCTTGTCGGTACGAGGCTATTATATCACTGATTTTGGTGCATTTGCCCTGGAATTTCGGGGTTCGGTCCACAATTGGGATGGAAACAGTAGGCAGGTGGAATTCATGGCAACGGCGGCTGAAATTGTCTGCGGGCTTTGAAGAGGGCGAAGGGCAGGCCTGGGCACCCACAAGGGGTGCCCAGGCTACAGGGATTTGGTGGGACTGGCGAAATTCTTTCGATTAGGGACCTGTTACGAATATCGACACCAGGTCGGCGAGGCATGTTGTTGGCCGGGGGCGT
>VYDA01000098.1:0-4003 GCA_009843665.1 Caldilineaceae bacterium SB0675_bin_29
AAGGGAATCTGCATACTCTTCGGCATTGAATGCCGTTCCCCGATTCTTCGCCCAAAGGGGCGAGGCGTAAATGATATGTACCTTGCGAAAAGTCTGGGCAAACCAATTCATCACTTTTGCCGCCTTTCCAGTGTGCATTTGGTTTCGGGAAGGGGAATCGGCCGCATCTCCGGCTCACTCAGCAGACCTGCTCTCTTGCCAGGCTGAGGCCGAGAATAACTCAGATACACCGCTCGGAGAACATGAACGCCCTTCCGCACAGCGGATGGCGCCCATCGTCATGCCCTTGGTAATCTGACGCTGGAAGAGGAAGTAGACGAGGATCAGGGGCATCGCGGCGGTGACCATGGCGGCGAATTGGGGGCCGATCGTGGATTCGCCCATCATCGCTTTGGGCGCGTAGGCGATGACGGCCAGGGGCATCGTCTGGGCTTCCGAGCGGTCCATGAGCACCAGGGCGAAAAAGAGTTCGCTCCAGACCCAACTGACGTTGATGATGGCCATGCTGGCGATGGCGTTGCGTGAGACGGGGAGCACAACGCGCCAGAAGACGCCGAAGCGGGAACAGCCGTCGATCTGTGCGGCCTCCTCCATTTCGACGGGGAAGCTCAGGAAGTAGGCCCGCATCAGCAGCACGGTGAAAGGCACGCCCATAGTGGTGTACATGAGCGAGAGGCCGATCAGATCGTTGCGCAAACCAAACCGGTCCATCATAAAAAAGACGGGAATGATGAGGACGTGGACGGGCACGGCCAGACAGAGCAGAAATGTCTGTTGGGTGGCCGCGCTGCCAGGGAAGCGGCCGCGCGCCAGAGCATATCCGGCCAGGGAGGAGACAGCAAGCAGCAGCGTCAAGGTGGCGACCGTCACGACAATGCTGTTGCGCAGGTAGAGCGCGATGGGCTTATTGTTTGCGCCCTCTCCCACCCAGACGCGCACGTAGTTGAGGAAGTTGAAGGCGGCGGGTAAGGCAAAGGGCGTGCTCAGAATCTCAGCATCGGTCTTCAGCGAGGTATTGATCAGAAAGATGACCGGGTAGAGTTCGACGATAAACCAGACGGCCAGAGCGACCATCATGATGCGCGAGAGGATGCGCGCTGCCACCGGCGACCCCTTTGACGCCTGCCTTTCGGTTATTTCCAAGTCGTCGGTCTCAGAACTCAACCGCATCGAACTTCACCAGGCGTTGGTACAGGTAGGTCAGCGTGAATACGATCAGGAACATCACCACGGCCACAGCCGATGCGTAGCCGTACTTCTGCGTTTCGAAGCCCTGCCGGAAGAGGAAGGTCCCCAATACGGCAGTGCTGTTGCCCGGACTCCCCTTGGTCATCACCCAGACCAGATCGAACACTTTGAGTGAGAAGATGATCTGCAGGATGCTGATTGAGGCGACCACCGGGCGCACGAGGGGAAAGATCAGACGCCAGGTACGCTGCCATTCACTGACGCCGTCGATGGTAGCGGCATCGTGCAGATCGTCCGGGATGCCCTCGATGGCAGCGAGTGTGACGATCATGGGGAAGCCGGCATACTGCCAGATGGGCACGACAATAACAGCGGCCAGAGCGTACTTGACATCGGCCAGCCAGGGCAGGGCAAGAACATCCAGCCCGACGGCGCGCAGGAAGGTATTGAGCAGGCCCCAGTTGTACTCATAGATGCGTACCCACAGTGCCGCGACGACGACGACCGAGAGCATGACAGGCAGGTAGAATCCTATCCGGTAGGCGCGCCAGCCGTACACGCGGCGCGAGATAACCGTCGCCAGAAGATAGCCGATGCCGACGGTTCCCAACGTGACCACAAGTGCGAAGACAAGGGTGTGCCAGGTGGCGCCCCAGAAGAAGCGGTCGTCGAGCAGGGCTTCGAAGTTGTCGAGGCCGACAAACTTGCGCGCGCCCAGCCCCTTCCACTTATAGAAGCTCAACATCAGCGAGTCGGCCAAGGGGTAAGCGAAGAAGACGAGCAGGAGAAGAATGGCGGGCGCGAGAAACAGGTACCAGATTCCCACCCGGTCCCACCATCTGGCCAGGCGCCAGCCTGAGTTTGGCGCGAGGAAGGGGACGAGGTTGGAGAGAGCCGAGCCTGGCCCTCTCCCCTCCCCTCCCTCTATTCTGTTTTCGGGGCCAGAGCTACCTTGAGCCACGCCATTTTCCCTGCAGGTTTGCGGGCTTACTGGTCAGCAAGCTCGGCACGCACTTTTTCGGTTTCCTCCTGCTGCATGGCGGCTGCTTCCTCAGGCGTGAGGCTGCCGGTGAGCATCAGGTCGATAGAGGCCTTCAGAGAGGCCAGTAGCTCAGGCGGTACGACGCCCTCATAGAGCGTAGGCGCGCCGGCGGCGGCGATCTCCTGCAGCATGCCGGCCATCACGGGACCAAGCACCTCGGTAACCTGCTCGGTCGGCAGGTCTGTCCGCCCGGGCGGGCCGCCGAGCTTCTCGGCCCACAGCACCATATTTTCCGGCTGCAGGATGTAGGCGACCACGTCCTTGGCTGCGTCGACGTTGTCGCGGTCCTCGAAGACGATCAGGCAGTTGGCGACGAAGGAGCCCATTTCACCGTAGTTGTCCTGGTCCAGGCGGGGGTAGTAGAAGTAGCCCCAGTCGAAAGTCGCCTCTTCGGGCAGGGAGGTGGCGCCGGTCGACCAGCTGCCGTCCTGGAACATGGCGGCTTTGCCGGAGAGGAAAAGTCCCTTGGACTGGCCGTAGTCGGTGATGCCGGCATAGCCCTCCATCAGCAGCCCGCTGTCGGCCATATCCATGATGTACTGGTAGATGCGAACGCCGTTGGGGTCTGTCCACTTGTGTTCGAGGGACCATTCGGGCGCGTCGGGCATCCAGTTGAGGAGGAAGGCCTGGTACTCCTGTTCGGTCCAGGAGCGCAGCATGAGGCCGTCCGGAAGGTGGCTGCGAACGCCCATTTCGTAGGGTGTCGTGAGCGTCTCATAGCCGGCTGCGCGGATCTTGTCACCGAGGGCGTAGAATTCGTCCCAGGTCGTGGGCGGCTCGGCACCTACCTCGGCAAAGATCTCCTTGTTGTAGTAGACCATCGGCGTCCAGACAGCGTCCAGGTTTACGCCGTAGCGGCTGCCGTCGGTGTGGGTGAAGTAGTCAAGCGTGCCCTGTGGGAAGGACTCGTTCCAGCCTTCGCTCTCGTAGAGGTCATCGAGCGAGGCCAGCAGCCCGGCGTCCATCATGTCGTTGAACTGGGCAAAGCGGCCACACCACCACCAGGAAAGATCGGGGCCGTCGGAGGCGGCAAACATGGTTGTGGGGGCGGTTTTCTGCCAGCTCATATCGTCGCCCTGCACGTCGACGATGATCTCCACGTTAGGATGTTCCTCCATATAGTTGTCGGTGAGCGCGGCGACGGCTTCGGCGACGATGCCGCCCAGGGCAGTCATGCGCAGGGTCACCTGCTCGTCAGCCGGCGCTTCGGCCGCAGTGTCGCCGGCGGGTGCAGCGGGCGCGGCACAGGCGGTCAGTATCATCGCCGCGATGACGACAAGCATAAGCGGGTTGAGTTTACGAAGGGTTCTCATCGACGGTTCTCCTCTGTGTGATTTGAACGGGTGGCTCTTACAAGAAGAATGTCAGTAATGCGACAGTTGAGCTGAAGTCTCTTTTCGCGAAGTACGTCGTCCTGTGGAAGCGCGGCGGCTCCAACAACAGGGCTATTCTCGCAGTTCTGGCTCATAACGGCAACCGTCGTTTTTCAGGCGGCAACAGAGTCATCTTGGACACGGTGCGGGCGGTTCACTGCTGTGCTGGCAAATCGTAGTGCACATCCACTCCGGTGACGCGGGGTGTGCCGCATGCGTTGGGGGCGCCGAGGGCGAGTCTGTACTGTACCCATGGGCCGGGCTGGTTCAGTTGGCCGACGGCCTGGGGGCTTTCGAACCACGTTGCTTCTCCGTCGGGACCCTGCCAAGCCGCTTCCTCCAAATCTTCTTCCGAGCCGCCGAATCGTAGCTGGGCCTTGACCCAGGTGCGACTCGGCGT
>VYDA01000098.1:4013-7125 GCA_009843665.1 Caldilineaceae bacterium SB0675_bin_29
ATGCAATCTCGGTCACGCGGGCCCCGTCGGGCAGTTCGTAGGGGGCCGAGAGATAGTATTCCTCCGGACCGCGGTCGGCGATGCTGTGCGGGCTGACGGCGGTCATGCCGTGGGGGCCGGAAGTAGGCAGCCGGGTAATGCGCTCGGCGCTGAAGCCTTCGGGCCCGTTCCACCAGACAGCTGAATGGCCGATGTGGTCGCCCTCGACTTTGTGATTGGCGACGGCCAGATCGGTCCAGCCGTTGCCGTTGAAGTCGGCGGCGACACAGCCGGATGCGGAGTGCGTGAAGAGGCGCGTGCGGTCGTTGGCGGAGAAGCCGCGCCCGGCGCGGTTCCAGTAGAGGTAGGAGTCGATGTCGCGCTCGCGGCCGTTGTGGTAGGAGCAGATGAAGAGGTCAAGGATGCCGTCGTTGTTGAAATCGGCCACGGCCATTGAGTTGACGGCGCTGGCGGGGAGAAGCGTGCGGCGGTCCTCGCGGAGGCCTTCGGGCCCGTTCCAGTAGATGTAGGCGAAGGAGTCGTGCGGGCCGTCCTGGGAGGTGATGTGGCCGCCGATGATGAGGTCCAGGTAGCCGTTGCCGGTGAGGTCGGCGGCGCGGGCGCAGGCGCCGCGGACGACGGAGAGAGGCTGACAGCGGTCCATGCTGAAGCCCTCGGGTCCGCCCCAGAGAATGAAGCTGCGGTCGTAGGCGATCTGGGGGACGACCAGGTCCAGCCAGCCGTTGTTGTTGAGATCGGCGAGGTAGATCCAGCGCGACTCGTTGTAGACCTTGCCCTCATGTTCCAAGCGGATTCGGTGCGGGTTGGCGGTGTCGAAGCAGAGCCCGTCCGCGGTGTCGGGGGCTGTTCCGTAGAAGATGAGGAGATCGGGATTGTCGAAGCCGCAGAAGATCAGATCGAGATGGCCGTCGCGGTTGATGTCGGCGACACAGGCGCCGTGGGCGCGGTTTGTGGGCAGGATCCAGGTTGGTTCAGCGGCAAAGCCGTCCGGCCCGTTGAGCAGCAGATAGGAGCCCGGATCGCGGTCGACGGAGTTTTCGGAGGCGTTGGCAAGGACGATGTCGACGCGGCCGTCGTCGTTGAAGTCGCAGCAGAGGGCCTCGACGGCGCCCCATCCAGGCAGCTCCTGCCGTCTCTCGGGGGAGAATCCGTCAGCTTTGCCGAAGTAGATGTAGGGATTGATGTTACCGAGGCGGTTGCGGCCGAAGTGATTGACAAAGATCACGTGCGGCTGCGCGTTGGGTCCGGCGCGGGCCAGCAGTACGCGGCGGGCATCCTCACAGGGTAGCCTGACCGGCTCGGGGTCAATGCCGGTGCGAGCGGCGCGGTAGATGAGCGAGTCGGCGCTGTAGGACTCGGGGGTATGGGTCTGGCAGAGAATGACGTCGGCGCAGCCGTTCCCGGACAGGTCGGCAAGCGCGACATCGCAAGCTTGATGGCTGTTGAGGGGCGTGCGGCGGATCTCGTCAAATCCATCCTGGCCTCCCCAGTAGATCCAGGAACATTCTCTCCCCTTGTCGAGATCGCGGCAGGCAAAAACCAGGTCGTCGTTTCCGTCTCCGTTTACGTCGCCAACGGCCACGGCCAAAGCCTTGGTGCAGAACAGTTCCAAGGGAGGGCCTGGACGTCGATCCTTGCCTACAGGCAAGAGGGTGACGCTTTGCGACCGGGGCAGGAAGAGGTGGGGGAGGCCTTTCAAGTGGACGATGCCGGCCAGTGGCTTTGCTTCCTCAACGTGCTCGGCGTATTGGACCGCGCCGTCTGATGGTCGGGGCCGCTCCGAGTCAGGCTCGAAGAAGACGGTGGTGCGATCCGGGTTGATACCATCGGCACCACCCCAGTATACGGTTACGCGGCCCTCAACTGAACGGACGACCAGGTCGTCGAAGCCGTCACCGTCGAGGTCGCCGGCGGCCAGTTGGTCGGCGGCGATGTCCAGGTCGACGAACCTCTGCGGCTCGAAACCCAATTCAGATTGAAAAAAGATGCGGAGGGCGCCCTGGCTTGCGAAAGCAAGGTCGGGACGGCCGTCGCCGTCGAAGTCGCCGGCTGCCACCGACTCGCATTGGGGAACGGGCAGCTGCTGCTGGCGGCGTTCGCTCATGCCGTCGGGGGCGCCGTAGTAGACAGTGGCATTGAGGTCGGGACGGATGCCGTTGTTGCGCATGCCCAGGATCAGGTCGTCGTATCCGTCGCCGTTGAGGTCGGCAACGGCGCCGGTCCACGCGCCTTCGGCTGGCAGCTCGATGCGTGTGGCAGCGCCCAAGGGGTTTTCGTACAGGTAGGCGTGCGGGCGCTCGTGGTGGTTCTGGCTGTTGCAGAAGACCAGGTCGAGGTGGCCGTTGCCGTTGAGGTCGTACTGGTGGATGCGTTGGAGCACGCCGGCGCGGGAGACGTAGAGGTTCTGGCCTGCGTTGCCAAAGTGGCCTTGGCGAAAGTTTTTGAAGCCGCGGGTGGTCCAGGTTGTGGTCATGGGTTGGGACTTTGAGTTGTCTGAATCAGGATTTGCTGGATTTTGTGGGATTTGCGGGATGGCGGGTGACTCCAGGCATGGGTGTGGTCGTATGAGCGCTTACGAGAGTTCACGAGCGTTTACGAGAGATTTGCGAGCGTTGACGTGATTGGGTGTGTTCAGACGATTCATTTTGGGTTGTGTCGGGCGGATGCTTGCTTTCCGGCCCGCTTTGGTTTCAGAGTGACTGCGCGGCAGTTGGTTCCGAGAACATTATACATCAGATCTCTGGCC
Source organism: Caldilineaceae bacterium SB0675_bin_29 (assembly GCA_009843665.1). Taxonomy (GTDB): domain Bacteria; phylum Chloroflexota; class Anaerolineae; order Caldilineales; family Caldilineaceae; genus Bin5. Next base: position 6,760 of record VYDA01000098.1, read on the forward strand.
ATTTTGACGCCAATTTCGTCGCTGACTCAGCGAACTCATCTCTGAGTCTCTCCTGATTCGTTTCCTCGGTTCTCTATCCTTCTTCCCTCACTCAGTCGTTTCAGTTTGTCTCATGCCCACGATGGGACGGCACCCTCCGTCTGTAGGTGAGTTCAGAGCGGAGGAATGAATTCCAAGGACGCAGTTGGTCAGATTTATGGACCTCGGGTAACTACTAAGTCAGGTAATGTGTGTGCACTGTGTGCGGTCTGTCCGGGCGGAATGTACCGTAAGTGTTTCTGTGGCGGGCTGGCGATGGTCTTAGCGGTGAAGGTTGTGCATAAATGGGCTTTGCGTCGCCTGTGTTGTATGCGCTGGCACATACTT
>VYDA01000723.1 GCA_009843665.1 Caldilineaceae bacterium SB0675_bin_29
TGTCATCGACGCGACTTGACCTGCCCCCGATGTTTGTACCACCCGTTATGTTAGTCCGGCAAGCACGGGGACAGGGTCGACAGGCAAGAGAGCCTCAGGGGCCGGCGGCCGGTAGCCCAGAGAGCTGTGTGGTCTGATCCGGTTGTAAGTCCGCCTGAACCGCTCCGTCAACACACGCACCTCCAGCAACGTATAGAAGACCTCTCTGTCCAGCAAATCGTCCCTCAACTTCCCGTTGAAACTCGCAAGCCGTTCTCCCGCGGCGACCCAGGCTCGATGTAGAGCGTCCTGGCTCCCACACGCCCTAGCCACTCGCGCACAGCCCGGGCTGTAAACTCCGGACCGTTGTCCGAGCCAATATGGTCGGGCACGCCTCTCGTCACCATCAGTTCGGCCAGCGCAACCCGAAATTTGTAGGCTGCCGTGTGTCGACGACGTTTCCTGACCATTGAACTGGCCCTCCACGTGCTTGGTGATCTGCTCCATTATACACCGTAGCTCGTGGTCCAGTTTTTGGGGTCCACTTCAAAGAGCCCGTCATAGCAATCCTGACGGTGCGTTCAGCCATTCCGGACCCAGGCAGAAGGCACACAGTGCCTACAAAAAAATGGGATTGACCAGATGGATCACGTGTGGTAGTTTTAGGACTATATCCCATATTTTCGAGAAAAACCGGCCGCAGCTGTGACCGTCCAGCAAGGACACTGATCGGCGTGATTCATTGCCCTGCGCATCCAGCGTTTTATGTCGCTATTGACTCTCATCACAACAATCACAGCCGACGTGGAAGGATCTGCGTGCTAAGGGGGTGATGTCTTCCGAAATGAGCCGAAATGTAGTCTGCGCTTCGGGACAATGTTCAATATGCTGACACTTTGTCAGATGAGCGCAATGTGTCGGCACGCAATGACAAGGAGGAGTTTCGACGATGACTGCGAACAGAATGAGCCGACGTGGTTTTCTGCAGCTTTCAGCAGCCGGCGCCGCCGGCGCGCTGCTCGCCGCCTGTGCCGGCCAGCCGGCAGCCGCTCCCGCCGCCGAAGAGAGCGGCGACACGATGGCCGAAGAGCCTGCCGAGATCAGGTTGTCGCACTGGTGGGGTGAACAGCACAACCATTGGCTGCCCATCGTTGAGGAAAAGACCAACGTCACGGTTGCGCAGGAGATCTATCCCTGGGGCGAGTACCTGACCAAAGTCTTGACCCAGGTGGCGGGCGGCGTGGCGCCGGATATCATCCAGCTTGACCAGAGCCACAACGCAGATTTCTTCCCCAAGAACATCTTTGTACCCTACAATGACTTTCTGGAAGCCTCCGATTTGGACATGACCAAGTGGAACGTTGACCCGGCGCTTGAGGTTGGCTACAACGGCGATATCCTCGCCTTGAGCCTCTTCACCATGCAGGGCCGCTCCGTCTACCTGAATCTCGACCTGGTGCGGGAGGCCGGGTACCCCGAAGATGAACTGCCCTTGTATGGCAGAGACAACTTCGACACGTGGCACTGGGACGACTTTGTGGCCTTCCTCCAGGCTGTCACCATCCAGGCGTCCGACGGCACCTACGAGCAGTATGGTTATGCCGGTGCCATCAGAGACGCAACCAGTCTGGCATACCAGATGGCCAGCTACAGTGCCGACCTGGTCGATGATCCGTGGGCCTTCGCTGAAACTGAAGCCTTGCTCGATTCAGACGCAGCCATCTCGGCCGCGCACGATATCGTCGATCTGACCGTCGTGCATGGCGTAGCGCCAACGCTGGAAGCCCAGCAGGGCGTCGAGGGAGGCCTGTTTAGAGCAGGGCTCGCCGCCGCGACCATCAGTTGGACCAACCAGACCTATCTCGTGGCTGAACTCCCCTTCGAGTTGGGCTTCATGCACATGCCGTTCGTGGACCGCCGCGTTCATGGCGGTGGCGCCAACCACTGGTGCGTCAACAAGGCCTCCGAGCTGATTCCGCAGGCGCAGCAGGCCGCCCTCATCCAGACCACCGACTATGAGGTCGGACAGGCTCTGGTCGATCTGGCCGCCACGATTTCCGCCTATGATCCCGCCTACTATCTGGATACGCTGCCCGAAGGCGATCTGGGCGTAATCACGCGCATCATGTTGGCGCGCCTGGCCGGCATGTCCGACTGCGATTACTGTACAGAAGATGTGAACATGTTCAATCGCGCCGGATTTGGCCGCAGCGGACGCTTCCTGCAGGACACGGTTCGCTCTGAGTTGGAGAAGGTGCTCATCGGCGAGAAGAGCGTGGAGCAGGCCATGCAGGACGCAGACGCCGCCATCGACGCCGAGATCGCCCGCGCCTAGGACGGCAAGCCGCACAAAAACGCGGTCAGAGACCGCGATCCAATTGTGTCTGTAAGGGGGGCGGCCGATGTTTTGGAAACGAAGTCTATCCTTGCAAGCGCGCGAGACGCGTGACGCCTACATCGGTTTGCTCCCCTTTCTGCTGGGGTTCGTGATCTTCACCGCCGGCCCCTTGATCTATTCATTCTATCTGTCCTTCACGCGCTACGATATCCTCTCGGCGCCCCGTTGGAGCGGTTTCGAAAACTATGCGCGCATGGCCTCCGCCGACGAAACGCTGTGGCAGTCCTTACGCGTCACTGTGATCTACACAATGGTGGCCGTGCCGGTGCAGGTGATTGTCGGCTATGCCATGGCGTTGCTCCTGAACTTGAAGGTAAAGGGCCTCTCGTTCTGGCGCACCGCCTTCTACATGCCGGCCGTCGTGCCCGCCATGGCTGTCGCCTACGTCTTTTCGTGGATGTTGCAGTCCGACGTCGGGCTGCTCAATCAGTCACTGCGCGCCATCGGCCTGCCGGGCCCCAAGTGGTTCGGCGATCCCAACTGGGTGCTTGCCGCTTTCATTCTCATGTCGGCATGGGCGGTCGGGGGTACGCTCCTCCTCTATCTGTCCGCCCTGCAGGGCGTGCCCACCGAACTGTATGATGCCTCCAAGGTGGATGGCGCCAATGCCTGGCGTCGATTCCTCAACGTGACCTTGCCCATGACCTCGCCGGTCATCTTCTTTGTCTTCCTGACCGGCATGATCGGCACTTTCCAGGTATTCACGGTGGCCTTTGTCACCACCAATGGCGGGCCGGGCGAAGCCAGTCTGTTCTATCTGCTCTACCTGTACCGCACCGGCTGGGAGTATCTGCAAATGGGTTATGCGGCGGCGATGGCCTGGCTGCTATTTGTAATCCTGTTGGTGATCACACTGCTTTCGCTGCGTTTATCGCGTACAACGGTCTTCTACGAGGGCGCGCAGGAATAACACATGTCGGATTCAGGAAGTGCGCAAGCTGGAGGAGCGCTGGTTCAACCGCCGCCGGAGATGGGCGGGGCGTGGATGCGCCGCCAGCAGATGGGGCAACGTCTGCTCGGCAGGACCTTCTTGTACCTGGTGCTGGCCGTCCTGACAGTTGTCCTCGTCGCGCCTCTGGTCTGGATGGTGAGCGCCTCGTTTAAGCCGGAGGGCTATGTCTTCGAGTATCCGCCGCGGCTGATCGCTGAACAGGTCCAGTGGTGGAACTACGTGGAGGCGTGGAACCAGTTTCCCTTCTGGCGCTCTCTGCGCAACACGATGACAATTACCATAGGGGTGGAGGCCGGGCGTCTGCTGAGCGCCAGCCTGACCGCCTATGTCTTTGCCAGGCTGCGCTTCCCGGGCCGCAATGCCCTCTTTCTCCTCGTGCTGAGCACCATGATGATCCCCTATCATGTGGTGCTGATCCCGCAGTATATCCTGTTTCGGGAATTGGCTTGGTTGGACTCATTCAAGCCGCTGATTGTGCCCCATTTCTTCGGCGGGGGCGCATTTTTCATCTTCCTGTTGCGACAGTTCTTTATGACCATCCCGCGCGACTACGACGATGCCGCGCGCATTGACGGCGCCGGAACGTTCGCCATTCTGTGGCGGATCATCTTGCCGATGTCGAAACCGGCGTTGGCCACGGTCGCGATCTTCACCTTTATGGCCGAGTGGAACGATTTTCTGGCGCCCTTGATCTATCTGAACTCGCAGGAGAAGTACACCCTGGCGATCGCCATCCGGCAATGGCAGCAGGTGGCGGTGTGGGGCGCCGGCGCCTACGTGCCCCCGACGTGGAACGCAATCATGGCCATGGCGACCGTGCTGACGATTCCACCCGTGGTCCTGTTCTTTTTCACCCAACGCTATTTCATCCAGCGCGTCGTGATCAGCGGGAGCAAGTGATGACGCAGGTGTTAGCGGACCTGTGATACCTTCGCATGGCCCGCAAAGACGGCACCGGTTATCGCAGTCAGTGACCACGCCCGCGATCTTCTGTCTGGCTGCATCAATTCGGAGCCTGCCGCTAACCGAGCGTTTGACGAAGCAAATCTCAAGGTGAACGCATACGAAATGAGGAGACGCATAAATGGCGGTTAAGGTTGGAACCGGGCCGGACTCGTGGGGTATCTGGTTCCCGAGTGATCCCTTGCAGACCCCGTGGCATCGTTTTCTCGATGAAGCCGCCGAAGCCGGTTATGAATGGATCGAACTGGGGCCTTACGGTTATCTTCCCACTGATCTGCCCACTCTGCGCCGCGAGTTGGACGGCCGCGGCCTCAAGGTGGCGGCAACGTTTGCCCTGGAGAGCCTTGAAGATCCGGCGAAGTGGCCGGAGTTGGAGCGGCAGGTGCTGGGCGCGGGTGAACAGTTGGCGGAGTTGGGCGCCGGTTTCCTCGTCCTGATCGACGGCATGTACTCCGACCTGAAAACGGGCGAACAGGTGGAGCCGGCCGAGCTGGACGGCGACGCCTGGAAACGGTTGATCGATACAACGCACAGAGTGGCCGACATCGCCCGCGACCGGTTTGGCCTGCAGCTGGTGTTCCATCCCCACGCCGACTCGCACGTCGAGTTTACGCAGCAGATCGAGACATTCCTGGCGCAGACCGACCCGGAACGGGTGGGGTTATGTCTCGATGTGGGGCATCATGCCTATCGCGGCGGCGATGCCGTCGAGTTTATGCGCCAGCATCACGAGCGCATCCCCTATCTGCACATCAAAAGCGTCGACCGCGCCGTGCAGCAGCAGGTCGAGGCCTCGGGCGTCTCGTTCGCCGAAGCGGTCAGGATGGATATGTTTGTCGAGCCGGCCTTGGGGTTCGTTGATTTCCTGGCCTTCCGCGACGTGCTGCGCAATATCGGTTTTGACGGTTGGGCGGTGGTCGAGCACGATATGTACCCGGCCCCCTTCGACAAGCCCCTGCCGATTGCCAAAAGGACGCGCGCCTACTTGCGCGATATCGGGATCGGATAATCGGACAAAGAACAGCTGGCGCACAGCAGGAGGGAATGGCGCGAAATGTTGACTACCGAACAGATAGCCCACTTTGAGACCTTTGGCTTCGTCGTCAGGCGACAGTGCTTCTCCGCCACCGAGATGGCGGAGATCACCAGCGCCTTCGACGACGTGCTGACCGCGGACCGCAAGGGGCAGCCCTTCGATGGGGCGTCGCGGCAGGCGGTGCTCGGCTTCATCGAGAAGCGGCCGCTGCTGTCCGGCCTCGCCGAGGATGATCGCATCTACCAGCCTCTGGAGCAGCTGCTCGGCCCCGGCTTCGTCTGGATCGGGTCCGACGGCAACCTCTACGTCGGCGACACCAGTTGGCATCCCGACGGCTCGGTTCTTGACTATGGACGCATCAAGGTCGCCTTCTACCTCGACCGGGTGACAAAGGACACCGGCTGCCTGCGGGTGATCCCCGGTTCGCACCAACAGCCGTTGCACGCCGCGCTCGACCCGCTCCTGGGGCAGCGCGCCGATTCCAACCACAGGCCGTTCGATACGGACGGCCCCGGCGTGCCCAGTTTTCCGCTCGAGTCCCAGCCCGGCGATGTCGTCTTCTTCAACCAGAACCTGTGGCATGCCGCCTTCGGCGGGAAGACGGGGCGGCGCATGTTCACCATGAACTTCGGCGCGCAGCCGTCAAAGGATGAGCACATCGACTTTCTGAAACGGGTCTACCAAAGCAACCTCAAGCACGTGGAGAACATGCAGTATACGCAATCGGCCCGCGTCTACGAAGATGCTTTCCTCTACAGCGAACAGCCGCGCATCAAGGGCATGGTGGGCAAACTGGTGGAGCTGGGTTTCAAATGATCGACGGGGCGGGCGATGCCGCACTCTGAGCCTGTCATACAACCGCTGCCGCGTGCCATCGTCCCGCCGCTTCCCGAAGTAGGCGTAGACGCCCTGACGCGGCGGAAAACCGCTCCGCAGCATCCGTCAATGCACGCCCCCTGAAATCAGGTAGAAAACTGCAACAGCCGCCGCACGCATATCCAGGCTGCAGGGTCGTCCGCCCGGTTTGGTCGGCAGCCTCTGCTTTTCAAACAGCTTCTGCTTTTCAAACAGCCTCTGAGGTGTTCTTAGTGGCCCTCCGTGGATCAAAAGGTGTTAAGGTGTTCTCCTGGCCCCTCCTTGGACAAAAAGGTGCTAAACTCTTCCCCACAACCCGCAGCGGTCAAATAACATCCTGATCCCGCAAATCCCACTTCGGTCAAACCTCACAAACCCCTGCCCCAATCCAATTGAACTCGGCAACGACCTCATCCGCCTCCTCCGTCCCGTGCTCCACACAGAACAGCGCATCCTCCAGTAAAAACAGGCAATCGGCATAGAAACGGACGCGCTCCCAGCACTGGTCCATCAGCGGATAGACCCGCGCGCAACGCCGCAAAAACGCATCCCCGAAGCAGACGCACAGCCCCGCAAAGTCCACGGCAGGGTCGCCGATTCCCGCATGACCGAAATCGATCATGCCCACCACCCGCCGCGCCTCCGCGCTGTACAGGGTATTGCTCGACCCGAAGTCACCGTGCCGCAGCACCGTGTCGAAAGCGAACCGTTCCTCGTCACCCAGAAAAGCGTCGAACTGCGCTGTCGTCCACGCCCGCGCCTCCGCCGTCAGACGCGGAAACACGACCTGCTCGACCCGCCCAAAAATCTCCCGCAACGCAGCCGGCGAGTCGGACGGCTCCTGGGGAATGTCGACCGTTTCTGGCGGAACTCCGTGCAGCGCCCGCAAAAATGACCCAATATCCGCAGCCAGGCGTTCAGCCGTTCCCTCATCACCGATC
>VYDA01000565.1 GCA_009843665.1 Caldilineaceae bacterium SB0675_bin_29
CTGCTGGACGACCCGCCGCCCGCGCTCCGCCCCCATCTGGATGGCCGCTACTCACCCCACAACGGCGTACCTGCCGGCCAGTTGCGCAGCTTCACAATGCTGGTCGGCATCGCCCTCAGCGAGGTGACCACAGACTACGCCGGAAACCTGGCAGTCTGGCCCGGGACCCATCGTTACTTCGAACAGTATTTTAGCGAAAACGGCACCGACCTGATGACGCGCGGCGACGCTGTAGCAATGCCGCCCATTGAGATGCCCCAGCCGCAACAGATGATCGCCCAACCCGGCGACGCTTTCCTGGTACACTACCAGGTCGCCCACACCGCCGCGCCCAACGTCTCACCGCATCCCCGCTACGCCATCTACTTCCGCCTCAGGCACGTCGACCACCAAGACCAGCGCCTCGAAGCCCTGACCGACATCTGGCTCGAATGGGATGGCATGCGCGAAATCGTCGCTCAGCACGGAGAACCCGTTCCGACTTCCTAGCTTACTCGTCCTCCATCTCCAGTTGCCCGGCCCTCTCCATCGCCGCCCAATAGGCGTGGTCCGCGCTGTTCACAAGCGTGTTTTCCAGGCTGCGCTTGATCAACTCCCCCTCGGCCGAATGCGCGCCCGCCGTATGCGCCACCGCTTCAGGCAGCCCCACCGTCAACGCCACGTGCACCCCGTAGACCGAATGCCGGATCGACGGAAACCCCGCCGCGCCCACGTCGTTCTGCCAGCGCGCCTGGTTCCGCGGGCTGAACTCAAACGGCTTGCCCACATCATGGCACAGCGCACACGCCCACAGCAGGTCCCTGTCGATCCCGATATCCCCATGCACCGCTTCCAGACCGTCGGCAAGCCCCTGCGCCATGCGCGCGACACCGCGCAAATGCTCCGCCTGCGTACCGTCCTTCAACGCCGGCGAGTCCGGCACACCCGAACCCCGGATCTGGTCGATGCGCGTGAACTCCGACTCTGACAGCGCAAAAGCCCACGCCTCGATCACCAGCCCCCGCAGCTCTTCATCCTTAATCTCATTGACCTCCGGCAGGCTCTCACTCACACCCCGGCGCAGATCGTCCATCGATGCCATGCGTCTCTCTCCTCTCGTCAGCGCAATGCGCTGGGCTGTCTGCCAATCCTATGCCCCCACAGCAACGGGCTCTTCCCTCGCCAGAACCTGCGTCGAGGCGTTGGGGAAGATGGCAACCGTGGCGTCCGCCGGCAGCCTGCCCGCCAATTGGTCGATAAGCGTCTGCCAGTCCCGGTACAGAAGGTCGCTGCCATGCTTGATAGCAAACTCCGCCGCCTGAAAATGTTCGGAAACGATGAGCAGGCTTTCTCGCCCATTGACCACCGCCTGCGGATCCGGGGTAGCATCGGCCGCGGCTCTGCGCTTCAGGTACTGTTCCCAGGGCAGCTGCTGATGCAGACCATGATAGGAGATTCCGTCGCAAGCCGCGTTAAGAACGACCTTATACGGCTCCCGCTCAAAATAGGGCAGCGGCCACAGCGCCTTCGACCCCTGAACCGGGTCGGCGTCCAGTGGATACCCGTTGCAGACCACGACATCCGCCTCCTGCCGCAGCCGGTTCGGAATCGTCGTGCCGTAAGTTCTCTGCGCAAAACGTGCCCCCGCGCGATGCGCTTTCACGAAGTCGCCGACAAAAAGACCGGCAACCTGCCTGCGGCTGGTGATGACGCTGTTAACCACCATGTCCAGCCCAATCTTGCCCGCCACCTCCTCAGCCACGTCGCGCAGATCGCGCACACCGCCGTCGATGAGCGTCACCTTCCCTAGATCGCCCTCAGCCGGCTTCCGCCGCTCGATATTGCCCTGTCCCCGCGTAGGCGAAAATCCATGGAAATGAAAAATGGTGGCAAAACCCGCCACGCCCGGAACGATCAGCTTGGCGCCGCCCCCAAACCCGGCCGAGCCGTGCGGAAAGATACCCCCCACACAGATCTTGAACTCGGCCTCAGCCACAATGCGGTTGATGTAGATCGGCGTCCCGTCCTCCAGACTGCCATACGCGACCAGGTCCCCCGCCATGAAATCGTGCGAAGTCGTCGCATAAGTTGCTGCCACCTCCGCGCCAACCTTCTTCACCATCTCCTCGTCCGTAAGCGGCCGGTGCGTGCCGCCGCCGACCACAATCACCGTCTCGCCCTTGGGAACGCCAGCCTCAGCCAGCTCCTCAAGCACGTACGGCAGCATCTCCGCCACCGGCGTGGGCCGGCTCAAATCATCGACAATGATCGCGGCGCTTGCCCTGCCTTTGGCCGCCTCGCGAATGCGCTGCGTCCCAATCGGACTATCAAACGCCGCCGCAATCTCCGCCGAACTGAGCGCAGGAGCATCCACGCTCCCGCAGACATGAAGTTCCCAGCCGGCCGGAAATGTGAGCGTGCGATCTACATCCCCAAACCACGAGCGGGAAGGGACTGTAACGGTTTGCGGGCTGTTCATGGCTTCTTCCTTCGGTTGTTTTGGATGGATTTTTCGATACGGGTTGAGCTATGAGGGGATGAGGTGGCTCTGATGGTCACGGCTACCATCGATTTCCGCCCAGTTGGCCGCTACGCCACAGATCTCCCAAGGAATACTTTTCAAGCCAAATGCGCAACTCTGCCTGATCCAGTCGGCGTACAGTTGTCGAGTTGCTCTCCTTCTCACACACGAACACGGTTTCCGGGACATGTGAAAGCGCATCAACGAGAATATCGGAGTGGGTAGTCACGATGATCTGCGTTCGCTCAGACGCCTCGATCAGCATCTCAGCGACAACTGGCAAAATGTCGGGATGCAGTTCAGTCTCTGGCTCCTCAAAACATATGAGCGGTGGAGGGGAAGGATGGCAGAGTGTGGTGGCAAGACAAAGAAAGTGCAGCATTCCGTCAGACAATCGCGAAGCCGGGATCCAGCCGCTCAGATCCCTTTCCCGCAGGAAAACTTGCACAGTACCGCCTTCCACCGAGACGGAGAAGTCCTTATACTGCTCATAGAACCTTGCAAGATGCGCGTCTAAGTTGCCCTTTGTGTCCCCTGTCCTTTCGAGTAAATTGAGTACAAGACCAAGGTTACTTGCATCTTCAGCAAGGAAGTCGTTGGGCAGTTCAACCGGCTGCGGACGGCGCAGAATAGAACTGCGACTTCGGTTCCAGCTTCGAAAACGCTTGAGCTTCCTGTATTGGTCGCTCAGAGCTGTGAATTCCGGATAATGACTCGGGTCCCGCAACTGAGAAAGGACGGATTGATTCGGCGTAAGATTATCGCCGCGAAAGAGTTGCGCTCCATTCGTATTCCCTGTGGCTTTTTTGAGTTCGTCAGCTTCATATTCAATCTGCTCCTCGACCAGTTCAAAACGCTGTCCAACCGATTTGAAGGAGATACTGTGGCGAATAGGCGCCTTGTGGCCGCGGAGACAAATTGTCGCGCAAAGCGCTGCAACGAATCGGGGATCAACTCCCTTCCACAGCCATTCCTCCGTACCCCCTCCCTCACGAATTGGCGCAACCAAGTCGGTAGCCGAAGCTCTCAGAAGATTGATAGCCTCTATGACATTCGACTTGCCCGACCCGTTCGGCCCGATCAGCACATTCAGCGGCCCAAATTCAATTGGCGCAGAGTCCGGCCCGAACGACAACAGATTTCGCAGTTGCAGCGTCCGGATAAACCTCGTATCTTCCTTCATTGCATTACATTCTCGCAGTCAATTTTGTTCCGCATGACCCCAGACATTCTATCACAACCCCTACCTCCCGCATCTGCCCGGCACTGCCCCTTCCCCTCTGTACCGTCGTCTACCTTCAGTCGCATGTCAACCATTCACAAGGTCGGATTCCTGCAGGGGAATACCGCCTCCTGTAAGAATTCCCCCACTTTTTGACAGCACCCCCTTCTCTGTTTATACTCACACAGACTGACGAGGCGACGGCTCCCTCTGATTCATTCAGAGTCGCATCCAGCTTGTACTTCGCGCCGACCAGTCGTCCCCATATTGCCCTTCAACTCCTGAACCGGGGCAGGCTGGGCGGCCAAACCGCATTACCGAAAGTCGTCCGTCCCTTTGGTCGACCCTTGCTGCCGTCGTGTCCCATTTGAACCGGAGGCGTCGACCGCCGTCATATTCACCCTGTCGACTGCCGGTCGACACCGGTCACACCATCACTCTCACCAGTTCAAGGAGACCATTCCCAATGAAGCAGAAAAGAACCTTAACAAGGCGCGACTTCCTGCGCTATTCCGCCATGAGCGGTTCGGCCGCGCTGCTCGTAGCCTGCGCCCCCGCGGCGCCCGCCATGGATGGCGAAGCTGCCCCCGCAGCAGCGGCCGACGAAGCACCTGCCGCCGAAATGAGCGGTCCCAAACAGGGCGGCACCATGACCTGGGTAGGCCATCAGGAAGTCGCCGGCCTCAGCCCCGCCTTCATGGGCCCCACAGTCCACTGGGTGATGATCATCAACATCCATAACCCGTTGGTGACCATCAACGAATTCAACGAACAGGAACTGGTGCTGGCGAAGTCGGTGGACGTCTCAGATGACGGACTCACCTACACCTTCCAGTTGCACGAAGGCGTCATGTTCCACGACGGCTCCGAACTGACCGCCGACGATGTCGTCTACACCTACGACTACTACCGCAACCCTGACAACGGCGCACCCATCGTAGGCTCCTTTACCGGCATTAGCTCGGTAGAAGCCCCCGACAAGTACACCGTCCAGGTCAACATGGAGAACGTCAACGCCGCCTCGCTGGCCTCCTGGGCCACCGTCCCCATCGTCCATTCCGCCTATCACGCCGAAGTCGGCGAGGAGACCTATAGCACCTCGCCGATCGGGACCGGCCCGTATAAGCTGCGCGAATGGCGCCCGGCCGAATTCACCGAACTCGAAGCCTTTGACGATCACTTCCGCGGCCGGCCCAATATCGACGTCCTCCGCGAAGACATCGTGCCAGAACCCTCCGTGCGCATGATCGCCCTCCAGACCGGTGAAGCCGACTCCGCCGTCTGGCCGCTCCTCGTCGAAGACAGCATCTTCCTCGAAGACGACCCGGGCTACGTCAACTTCCGCACCCTCGCCAACTCAATCAAGCACTTCCCGCTCAACAACAGCATCCCGCAGCTGGCCGAGAAAGAGGTGCGCCAGGCCCTGATGCACGCCCTCGACCGCCAGCGCATCATCGACGAACTCTGGAACGGCGCCGCCCAGGTCTCCCACTCAAACCTGACGCCCGCCAGTCCCTATCACCACACTGGGCTCAAGCAATACGACTTCGACCCGCAGGAAGCCATGGCCCTGCTCGACGGCGCCGGCTGGGCTGCCGGCGGCGACGGCATCCGCGCAAAGGATGGCCAGAGCCTTTCCTTTACCATTACCACCATCACCGGCGACCAGGCCCGCCGCCCCATTGCCGAGCTGGCGCAACTCATGTTCGCCGACGTTGGCGTCGACGTGCAGCTGGAAGAGGCGCCGGTAGCCACCATTCTCCAAGGTATGCGCGAAGGCACCATGGATGCCTCCCTCTACAACTGGACATACGGCAGCGCAGTCGAGCCCGACCCGTTCAGCACGCTGCACTCAACCGGCGGCAACAACTTCGCCCAGTTCAACAACGCCCGCATGGACCAGCTCATCGAAGAGGGGCTGCAGGTCGTCTCCTATGCGGAACGCGAGCCCTACTACCACGAGATCCAGGAGATCTTCGTCGAAGAGCAGCCTGTCCTCAACCTGCAATTTGACGAGTGGATGAACGTCTTCAACGCCCGCATCAAGGGCCTGCCCGAAGGCCCCAAGAACAGCTCGCTCTACCAGCAAGCCTACAAATGGTGGATCGAGGAATAATACCCACTGGGCCGGTGACTCGCTCAATGTCGAGTCGCCGGCCTCGGACCACTAACCACTGAAGTTCGACCTTCGCCCTCCATGCTTACCTACATCGCCCGCCGCATCCTGCAAGGCGTTGTCGTGATCGTCCTGATCAGCGTCGGCACCTTTGTCGTTATTCGATTGATGCCGGGCGACCCGACCTACCTGCTGCTGGGCGAAGGGGAAATCCGCATCAGTGAAGAACAAATGGAGGCGATCCGCGCCCGCTGGGGGTTGGATCGCCCCCAGCATGAACAGTTCTTCATCTGGGCGTGGAACCTCCTGCGCGGAGATTTCGGCGACTCTCTGATCCGCAAGGGAATACCCGTGCGGCAGATGATCTTCGAGGCTATTCCGGTAACCGCGATCCTGAATGTCACCTCTCTGGCGCTTGCCCTGTTGGTAGCCATTCCGGCCGGCATCATCGCCGGCGTCCGCCGCAACTCCTCCTTCGACTACAGCACAGCCGTCGGCTCGACTCTGGGCGTTGCCCTGCCCAACTTCTGGCTCGCCCTCATGCTCATCGTACTCTTCGCCCTCTATGTGCCGCGTTGGTTCGGCGACCTGCCCCTGATCGGCCGCATTCCACCCTTCGGGCTGAAGTCGTGGCAGGGCTACATCCTTCCTGTTCTGGTGCTGACCACCGAACAAATGGCCGTCCTCACGCGCGTCATGCGCGCCTCGACCCTGGAAGTCCTTACCCAGGACTACGTGCGCACAGCCTACGCCAAAGGGCTGCCGAACATGATCGTGCTCGTCCGCCACGCAGTCCGCAACGCGCTGCTCCCGGTCGTAACGGTCATCGGTTTCCGTATCGCCTTCATTCTCAGTGGCACCATCGTCGTCGAAACCGTCTTCGCCATACCAGGCATCGGCCGCCTTTTCACCGATTCGATATTTCGCCTCGACTACCAGGTCGTTCAATCCCTGGTCGTCGTGCTGGCCGTGCTCGTCGTCGTCGTCAACCTGCTCACAGACCTCACCTACGCCATCATCGATCCGCGTATTCGTATCAACTAGCTTGATCCTACTCTCCCTTAGCAAGGGCTTAGTCGATTCCCAACGGCTGCTGGAACCATCATTGTCGGCGGAAGATAAGTTTCCAATTCTATGGTCTGTAGAGCTTGATTCTCCAGAGGAGGCAAAGAAATGGCTGAATCACTTCCTGGACTCCTCTGCCTAGGCATCATTTTGGCGCTCGTTTTTTTTGCGTGGAAGAACCACTCTGCTAAAGAAAAAGAACGGAAGGAACGGTTCCAGTA
>VYDA01000236.1 GCA_009843665.1 Caldilineaceae bacterium SB0675_bin_29
ATTGAAAGCTGGCAGATGGCGGTAACGATCGCCGGTTTTGCCATCGCCTTCGGCGTCATGCTGATGCTGTGGAACTTCTTCCAGAACGCCGAAGTCGGCGTGGCCGCAGGCGACAACCCCTGGCGCTCCCGCTCACCCGAGTGGCAGATCCCCTCCCCGATTCCCGAACACAGCTTTCCTGCACCTCTGCGAGTCGTTGGTGAACCGTACGACTACGGCTTGGCCGACTCCGGCTATGTGACGACGGCATCGCCAGGTGACGATTAGCAACTGGAACACTCGCCTTAATGGAGGTCCCGCCGATTATTCAGCCGCGAGAATAGAGTCCAAATGAGCGAACACAGCCCTACCAAACGAAAGACTGCCATATATCGCGAAGGAATTATCGTTGCTATCACTCTGGCGATTCTGACGATCGTAGAGTACTACGCCGCGATTACTCCTCCTTTCGACTCCTTCGCCATCCTGATGATTCTGGCGCTGTTGAAGGGCATTCTTGTTGTCAACTACTTTATGCACATTCGCAGCGTCTGGTCGGAGGATGAACACTGATGACCGCTACCGCCATCGAGCATGGTCACGAACACGACCACGCCGCCGATGATCATCACCACACCGGCGAAGTAGACCTGCCAACCTACCAGGAGTACACGCGCCGCAACCGGCTCGGTATGTGGCTCTTCTTCGCCTCCGAAGCCTTCCTCTTCCTCGCCCTGCTGGTCACCCGCTTCTACCTCTGGCGCGGCCCCCACGGAGAGGTCGTCCGGCCCGAATTGGACCAGTTCGCCGGTCTCGTTGTCACCGCCGTGCTGCTGCTAAGCAGCTACTTCATGAACCGCGCCGAGGTCTCGATCGCCAACGACAAACGCACCGATTTTCTTGCCAGCCTCCTCATCACCGCCGCGCTCGGCACCGCCTTCCTCATCGGCGTCGTCGTCTGGGAATGGGGCATGTTCCCCAGCATCGTGAAAGGGCATCTCAAGCCC
Source organism: Caldilineaceae bacterium SB0675_bin_29 (assembly GCA_009843665.1). Taxonomy (GTDB): domain Bacteria; phylum Chloroflexota; class Anaerolineae; order Caldilineales; family Caldilineaceae; genus Bin5. Next base: position 987 of record VYDA01000236.1, read on the forward strand.
ACCGACGGCGTTTTCGGCGCCGTGGTCTTTGGCATGACAGGCATGCACGCACTGCATGTCCTCTCCGGCGTTGTGCTCATACTCAACGTCTGGTGGCTCGGTCGAAAGGGCCATTTCTCCAGCGAGCGGCATTGGGGCGTCGAGGCCTGCGCCATCTACTGGCACTATGTTGACCTGGTGTGGATCTTCTTCTATCCGGCCATTTACCTGATTGGATCAACGATCGAGGTGCCTCACTGACAGCAACATCGCCGTCGCGACGTTTGTATAAGTTGACCCGGCACTGTCAAATATGAATCTGCTGACTAAAGCGCTCCTCTCTTCCTGGGATCTCCGCCCCGAGATCCTTGTGACACTAACTGTGTTGGGAGCGCTTCACTTTGCCGGTTGGCTGAAACTGCGGCGCCGCAGCGATGGGCGTTTTGCGAACCGTTGGCGACTGGCGTCATACACGGGAGGGATCATCGTCCTGGCGCTAGCGCTGCTCTCCCCCATCGCTGTTCTCAGTAGCCAGCTCTTTTCCATCCACATGGTGCAGCATCTCCTGTTGATGATGGTCGCACCGCCCCTCCTTCTTCTGGCAAACCCGTTTCCCACATTTCTGTGGGCCTTACCCGACCGGTTGCGCGCCGCCGTCGCAAGCACTTTTCGCCGTCTGGCCGTCTGGTTGAACAGAGACTCGCTTCTGAGCCGCAGCGCGCTCAAGGCCATCGCGCCTGCCAGTGCCTGGGCACTATACGTTCTGATCTTCTTCGCTTGGCACGACGGAAACGCCTATAGCCTTGCCCTGCGCTTTAGCTCTGTGCACGGGCTGGAGCATTTTACCTTTATTGGCGGTGCGCTTCTCTTCTGGTGGCACGTCACCGGTGCCGCGCCGCGCTTTCACACAAAGCCCGCCCAATGGCTGCGTGTCGCCTACGTGCTGGCAATGATCCCGCCCAACATGTTGCTTGGCGTAGCTCTCTCCTTCGCCTCAACTCCGATCTATCCCTACTACGAGTCCGTCCCCCGTCTGTACGGTCTCAGCGTCATGGATGATCAGGTATGGGGTGGGCTGATTATGTGGATTCCAGGAAGCATGATGTACGTGGTCGCAGCGCTCGTCCTGCTGGCCCGCTTGCTGGTAAGCGCCGAAAATGAGTCGAGGATTCGGAGGCCGCATCCTCCAGTGATGGGTCTGACGCATCGCCCCAACCGAGGCGGCCCGACGGCGCTGGCATGCGGCTAGCCGCCTTCAGGCCTTGGCTTGGCGCCGGCGAGACGACGTAGCACCGCCCCATGTCCGAATTTTCTGAGACTGCTGGATACACCTATGTGTATGCCTAGATACGCCCTCTATTCGAAAGTACTCGTATTGATACTATTGACAGGGATCCTCTTGCCGGGGACACTCCTGGCTCACGGCGGCATAGGCGTGCAGCACCTCAACAATATTCCAGCCGGCCCCTTCCGCGTCTATGTCTGGTCCGATCCGGAACCGCCAGAGGTGGGCGAGTACCACGTGACCATCGCCTTGACCGAAAATGTCGAAGGGGACTCCACCGGACTGGCCGGCGGCCCTGTTCTCGATGCCTCAGTGACGGTTGAGCTTGCCCACGTCGATAGTGGAGAGACCCTGAGCGCCCTGGCAACCCACGACGACGCCCTCAATAAGCTGTTTTACGTAGCTTCTTTCGAACCGGCCCGCAAAGGACTCTGGTCTGTGCAAGTCCGTATTCTCCCGCCCGGCTGTGATGAATCGCAGAACGGAGCAGGTCAACAGGCAGGCGACTCCGCAATGCCCTGCGATACTGAACAGGTCGTAAGCTTTCAGGATGAGATTCTCCCCAAAGCCTTCCCGTGGCGGGCCCTGCTGGGAGGTATTCTTTCCATCCTGCTGATATTGGGCGCTATCGTCCTCTATTGGGCAACAAGACCGCCCGCCGAGCTCGAAGAGCCCGTCCCTGTCAGGCAACGGGACCCGGCGCCAGCCGGAGGTCAATCATAGTGGTCGGGCTGCCTGAAATGAGAACGGCACCTTCGGTCCGGGAGTTGGGAATAACGTTGGCTCTCCTGTTCGGCCGCCGCTGGTGGTGGAAGACTCTGATCGTTCTTCTCGCGATGGCCGCAATGACCTCCCTCGGTTTCTGGCAGTTGGACCGGCTGGACCAAAGGCGTGCGTACAATCAGCAGCGACAGGCCGCGCTCGCCGCTCCACCAATCGAGCTTTCAGACGCACCTCTACCCCAAGGTGAGCTGCGCGACCGCTTGGCAACCGCACAGGGCCAGTTCGACTATGACCGCCAGGTGGCAATCCGCAATCAGAGCTACGCAGGCCAGCCCGGTTACCACCTTGTAACCCCTTTCCTCATTGCCGGCTCTGCCAAGGCCGTTCTCGTGAATCGCGGCTGGATCCCAGTCGGCGAGGCCGATCCCGCAACTTGGCGCGGGCTCGACGAACTTCATACCGGCCCGCAATACGGCATTCTTCAACCGACCCGCCGCCGGCCTGACGGTACCGTATCGGCTATCCCGCACGACACCGTCACCGGCTGGTATCGGCTCGACATCGAGGCAATCGGACAGACTCTGCCTTACACCCTGTTACCGGTCGTCCTGCAGCTTACGCCTGGCAACGGTAAGCCTCTTGACGCGGACCGCCCCCGTTCCCCAGGCTTTTCGGATACCTTACCCCATCGCATTGTGCCCGACATTTCATTTTCCGAAGGCAACCATCTGAGCTACGCACTGCAGTGGTTCGGTTTCGCCATCACCGCAGCCGTCGTTTACGTAGCCGTTGCACGGCGGGCAGAATCTCGTGACACTTGAGCGCGGGCAAGCTGCCTCCATCTTCCAGGATAGGCTGACCGGTAGTTCCCACAATAACGGATCTCGCAGGACCGTGACCGATCCCAAATCGATTTCCTTCTCGAGATTTCACTCCAAATCGAGAGTGTCCCGTGAGCAACAACCGTAAACTCATCGTCGCCGCCATAATCTCCGCCTCGCTGGCTGTGATGATCAGTTCAGGAATCCGGTCCAGTTTCGGTCTCTTCCTCACGCCAATCACCGAAACGCTCGGAACCGGGCGCGAAAACCTCAGCATCGCCTTCGCCGTCAACAACCTGGTCTTCGGCCTGCCCTTGGTTGGCCTACTCTCAGACCGCTTCGGGCCGCGGCAGGTGGTCATCGCCGGCTCGGTTCTCTACGCCGGCGGTCTCGTGATGGTTACCATTCTCACTACCACAGTGGGGCTCGTAATCTCCTTCGGTCTTCTTGTGGGCGTCGGTCTAGGCGCAACCTCCTACGTTGTAATCCTGGGGGCCGTGGCACAGTTGATCAGAGAGGACCAGCGCAGCCGTGTCTTTGGCCTCATCACCGCGATGGGTTCCGCAGGCATGTTCGTTGTCCCGCCTCTTGCCCAACTCCTCCTTTCGAATCTTGGCTGGCAGGGCGCCCTATACGCCCTTGCCGCCGTACCCGCGCTCGTGGCGCTGATGGCCTTCGGTCTCCCCCGACGCCCCGGCACACAGCTGCACGGCGCGCAAGAGCCGCTCGTGGATGAACCGTTTCGAAGTGTGCTGAAAAAGGCCGCCCGCCACCGCGGTTTCCTGCTCCTGACGACAGGCTTCTTCGTGTGCGGCTTCCACGTCGCCTTCATCGGTGCCCATCTGCCCGCCTATTTGGGCGACAAGGGGTTGCCGGAATTCGTGGCGGCCGGTGCACTCGCCCTGGTGGGGGCCTTCAACATCCTAGGTTCGATGCTCTTCGGCTGGCTGGGTGACCGCTATTCCCGCAAATATATGTTGAGCCTCATCTACTTTGGTCGGGCCATTGTCATCCTGATCTTCCTGCTGACGCCCCTAACCCGTACCTCCGCTCTCGTTTTCGGAGGGGCGATGGGCTTCCTCTGGCTGGCAACCGTCCCCCTCACGAGCGGAACGGTCGCCTACTTCTTCGGAGCGCGCTACCTCTCAACTCTTTATGGCATCGCCTTCTTCAGCCACCAGATCGGCGCCTTTATCGGCGTTTGGCTGGGAGGACGCTTCTTTGACACCACCGGCTCCTACACGCCCATCTGGATCGCGGGCATCGCACTGGGCCTGTTCGCGGCTCTAGTCCACCTGCCAATCCCTGAACGCACTGAGCTGACAAGCGTCCCCGCCGCTGCAGATTGACCAACTGCGACTCGACTCCGCTTGAGTCAATACCAGGAGACGTAAGACTCTTCCATTCACACCGCAAGCTGAGACAAGGATTCCCCATGACAAGCGTCGATTCGCAACGAGCTGGCTTCTCTATACAACGTCTCTCCAGAGTGGACAGGCTGTTGGAGCGCTACGTGGAAGGCGGCTACCTGGCCGGCGCCCTCGGGCTGATCTACCGCAAGGGAAAGATCGCCTACTGCCGCGCCTTCGGCCAGCGCGATCTCGAGTCCGGTCTGCCTATGACTGAAGACACTATCTTCCGCATCTACTCGATGACAAAACCGATCACATCCGTGGCCGTCCTGATGCTGTATGAAGACGGCCACTTTCTCCTGGATGACCCTGTCTCCTCTATACTGTCTGAGTTTGAGGACATAAAAGTCTGTACGGGTGACCTCGATAACCTCGTCCCTCCCCACCGGCCCCCCACAATCAAAGACCTCCTCATGCACACCGCCGGACTGAGCTATGGCTGGGGAGACGATTCGCCGGTCGAAAAACTCTATCTCCAGAGCTTTCGTGACATCGAGCGTCATTCTCTTGAACCCTTTGTAACCAAGCTGGCCGCATTGCCTCTGCTCTACCATCCCGGCACCCGCTGGCGCTACAGCCGCGCCACCGATGTGCTCGGCCGTTTGGTTGAGGTGGTCTCAGGCAAGCCGCTCGACGAATTCTTCCAACGCGAAATCTTCCAACCGCTGTCCATGGGAGATACCGGCTTCCACGTCCCCGCCGCATCCCTCGACCGGTTCGCCGCCTGCTACTGCCCACCCGGAGGCTTCAGATTCGGCAGCGACCTCGCCAGCAGAGCAATCGCCAGACCAGCCCATCGAGACGGTGAAATGGATCGGACCCAACCGCTGTTTGAACTCTACGACGCCCCAGGCGGCAGCCGCTACACCAAGCCCCCCGCCTATCTCTCCGGCGGTGGCGGTCTCGTCTCAACGCTCGGCGACTACCTGCGCTTCAGCCAGATGCTGCTCAATGGAGGCGTCCTCGATGGTAACCGGCTGCTCGGGCGCAAAACAGTAGAACTGATGCGCGCCAATCATCTGCCGCCCGAACTGATTCCAATTGAAATCGGGGACGGCCCCCGCGCCGGACATGGCTTCGGACTGGGAATGAGCGCTCTGATAAGTCCCCCGGCATACAGCCAGCCAGGCAGCGTCGGCACCTACGGTTGGGGCGGTCTGGCCACGACTCGATTCTGGATCGACCCTGTGGAGGACCTGGTGGGCCTTCTTATGACTCAGTTCATCCCCTCCGATTACTACACCATCGAACGCGAGTTTAGCCTCGCCGTCTACCAGGCGCTCGTCGACTGAACACGGCAATTGACCAACCGCGCAACCGCACTTAAAAGGCGCCCCGCTTCTCATACTGATACCACACCGAGACAAGGAATCTATATGACAACCCCTCAACCACAACGAGTCGGATTCTGCGCCCAGCGCCTCGCACGCGTAGACAAACTACTGCAACGATACGTCGACAACGGTCAACTCGCCGGCGCCAGCGGTCTGATCTACCGCAGGGGCGAAACCGCCTACTGCAACGTCTTCGGCCATCGTGAACTCGAGACCGGCCAGCCCATGACTGAAGACACGATCTTTCGCATCTACTCCATGACAAAGCCGATCACCGCCGTCGCCGCCCTCATGCTGTTCGAAGAAGGCCACTTCCTCCTCGATGACCCCGTAGCCGGCTATCTGCCCGAATTCTCCGATACCCAGGTCTGTACCGGCGACCTCCGGAACCTCGTCCCGCCTCACCGGCCTCCGTCCATCAAAGATCTCTTCATGCACACCGCTGGCCTGAGCTATGGCTGGTACCAGGACTCCCCCGTCGAAAACCTGTATCGCCAGACCTTCGAGAGGCGCGAGGAACTGAATCTGGAAGAGTTTGTACACAAACTGGCATCCCTGCCGCTCCTCTACCACCCCGG
>VYDA01000555.1 GCA_009843665.1 Caldilineaceae bacterium SB0675_bin_29
GGGTTCGGGGCCATTTCGGCGGTTACGCGCTCGATGCAATCGCAGGTCTTGACATAGCCCTCTGGGATATGCGGGGTAAGTTGCTGGGTCAACCGGTATGGCAGCTGCTGGGGGGACTGCGACACGAAAGGCTGCCGGTGTACGTTTCCGGACTGCCAGGCGCGACAAAGGAGGAAAGGGCAGCGCTGGGAAAACAGTGGATGGACCGCGGTTTTTCGGCGTTGAAGTTTGCAGCCGTTGTCGCTGACGAAGGCGAGATTGCCGAGATCGAAGCTATCCGGCAAGAGGTCGGGCCCATGCCAAAGATTCTCGCTGATCTTCACTGGCGCTACACTGCGCTGGAAGCTATCCGGCTGATCGAGAGACTGTGCGACTACGACCTGTATCTGGCTGAGGCGCCGGTCGCGCCCGAGGATCTGGCGGGTCAGGCGCAGGTGGCGCGTTCGGTTAGCACTCGCATCGGTCTGGGGGAGGAGTGGCGAACCATTCATGAATACCTTCCGCGATTGCAGGCCAGATGCATGGACGTCATTCAGCCGGAGATGGCCCACACCGGCATAACCGGGTTCCGCCGCATTTGTGAACTGGCACAGCCTTTCCACTGCGAGGTGATGCCGCACGCGACGATCAACATCGGCATCGCGCAGGCAGCCAGCCTGCATGTGGCAGCGACTGCGGCCAATTTCGTCATGCATGAGTACCAGCATTCGATTTTTGACCGCAACAAGCAGTACATTCGCAGCACGATGGACTGCGGCGCCGGTTACTTCAGGCTTCCGGACGGGCCCGGCCTTGGCGCCGAGCCAACCGAAGAGGTGCTGAGTTTTGTCTTGGGCCGCGGCTAGATTGAAAAGGAGTATTGGGTATGGGTGAGAGGGAATTTGCCGTTGTCGATACGCATTGCCATATCGGTTTGCACAAGTATGAGCCGGTGGAGGTCCTGCTATTTCACATGGAGCGCGCCGGGGTTGACCAGGCCGTGTTTATCCAGTACTTGGGCAACAGCGACAACAGTTACATTGTGGAAATGATGGAGGTGCATCCGGGCCGTTTTGCCGCGGCCATGATCGTTGCCTACTAAGACGATGGCTCTGCCATCCGTTCCTGGGCCGAGCAGGGCCTTGGCGGGATTCGCTTGCTGGCCGACTTTCGAGGGCGCGGCGGCGATCCCCTGGCCCACTGGCGCACAGCAAATGAGCTGGGACTGGTTGTGAGCGTGTTCAGCCGGCCGGATATTCTGCAGAGCGCCGAGTTCAATGAGGTGCTACGCCTCTTCCCGGACCTTTCGATGGTCATTGAACATCTGGGGGGCGTCAAGCCCGGCGTAGACCTGGATGAGTTCGCAGCGATAACCGCCCTAGCCCGCCACGAGAACCTGACAATCAAGCTGCCTGGATTCGGTGAATTTTGCGACCTGCCCTGTCCGTTTGAGAATGTTCCTCCTCTCGCCGAGATGACGTTGGAGGCATTCGGGGCACGCCGCATCATGTGGGGCAGTGACTGGCCGCCTGTCAGCAGCCGGGAAGGCTTCGACAACTCTCTGACTTTTCCCCTCTCCTATCTCGCGTCGCTGAGTGCTGACGAGCGCGACTGGATTTTCGGCAAGACGGCCAGACAGGTATGGAATCTGGAAGGCTGAAATCAACCTGGTTACACGGCCTGCGCCGCACATAGGAATCCCCGGCTACAAGAGACAGCAGCTTTCTCCTCAGGAATTTCGTGATGCCCAGAGTCATATTCTTTACCAATCTGACCAGTGAGCTGGCGCAGCAGGTTATTGCCCCGGCCCCCCAGGAGTGGGAAGTATCGGTCCTACCACATGATCTGCCGGTGTCAAAAAAGGCCGACCTTGCATCCGACGCCGACTTCCTGATTCTCTTTCCCAGCTCCCTGGAAGAGGCGGTGTTGCGGTCGGCGTCCGGGCTGAAACTGGTCCAGTTGGTCAGTGCTGGTTTCGATCGAATGCCTATTGCCCTGTTGGAAGAGTTGGAGATACCGCTTGCCAACAACGGCGGCACGAACTCAATCGATGTGGCGGAGCACACCTTTGCCCTGATTTTGAGCGTCTACAGGCGACTGACAGAGATGGACCACAATGTGCGGAACGATGGTTGGAATGCTATTGACAGTGGAATGACAACCTTTACTGTTCACGGAAAGACGGTTGGTATTGTCGGTCTCGGCCATATCGGGCGGGAGGTAGCCAAACGACTGGTCCCTTTCCAAGCGCGAGTTCTCTACTTTGATCCTTTTCCGGCCCGGGCGGAGGTAGAGCGTAGTCTGCAGGTGGAGCGGGTCTCATTGGAGGAATTGCTGACGCGTTCAGATATTGTCACCTTGCATGTACCCTTGATTGACCAGACCCGTCATCTGATGGGCCAGGCGGAGTTCAAGCGCATGAAGTCCAGCGCCATTCTCGTAAACACGTGCCGCGGTCCGGTAGTTGATGAGGAGGCCCTCATAGGAGCTTTGCGCGGCGGGGACATTGGCGCGGCGGGGCTGGACGTACTCAGAGACGAACCGACCGACCCGGACAATCCGATTCTGAGGTTGGAGAATGTGGTTTTCACTCCGCACATCGCTGGCGTCACCTACGATACGTGGCAGCGCCGAGGACTGTTCATTTTTGACAACCTGCAGCGAGTTTGGGCAGGTCGGGAGCCGCTGGCCAAAGTTGGTCTGTAACGATCTTCACCTGCGGTCAATGCCTCTTATCGCGGCTTGTGCAGCTGTCGGAACTGAACCCCATCTCCTTTGCCGTTCGGTGTAGCGGCTGTTATACTCCCTCAAACGCAGGCCCAACTGCCCGCTTTGTGCGGGCTCTATTTTCAGGTCTTTTCTGACAGTTTGAAGCGGCCAATCCAGCCAGTTGGAACTTGGACGGTCGGTGTCAGGAGGGCGGTTGCTTTTCCTCGGCCGCAATGGGCCGCAGGGGATTGCCCGCCGTGCGGCTGACCTAGGAGAACTCATGTCAGACATCGCCTATGTACAGGACCTTGCCCAAAGACTGCGGGAGAACGTTTCGCAGGTAATCGTTGGCAAGGATGAGATTGTTGATCAGCTGCTGGTGGCCCTCTTTTGTGAAGGTCACGTGCTGCTGGAAGACGTACCCGGGATCGGCAAGACGATGCTGGCGAAGACGCTGGCCGCCTCTCTGGGCATCAGCTTTCAACGCATCCAGTTCACACCTGATCTGCTTCCGTCCGACATAGTGGGCGTCAGTGTCTACAACCGCAAGACTGACGACTTTGAATATCGCCCCGGCCCTGTTCTGGCCGGCATCGTTCTCGCTGACGAGATTAACCGCGCCGGCCCACGGACGCAGAGCGCCTTGTTGGAGGCGATGGAAGAGCGCCATGTAACCGTGGACGGCGTCAGCCATGCGCTGCCCTACCCTTTCTTCCTGATGGCGACGCAGAATCCGGTTGAACTGGCAGGCACGTTTCCCCTGCCGGAAGCCCAGATGGATCGCTTCTTGATTCAACTGGCGCTTGGCTATCCGGAGCGAGAGGAGGAGCGCCTGATTCTGCACCGCTTCCGGGCAGACAATCCGCTGGAACGTGTCATGGCAATCGTCGAGGCTGACGACATCCGACAGGCGGTAAAAGTTTGCCGTGATGTTTTCGTTCATCCTGTCCTGGAGGACTATCTCCTCGACATCGTGCAGGCTACCCGAGAAGACAGCGCGCTGGATCTCGGCGTCAGTCCGCGTGGCAGTCTTGCATTCTATCGCACGGTGCAAGCTCTGGCCGCGATCCAGGGGCGGACCTATGTTACGCCGGACGATATACAGCAGCTGGCCCCACCTGTTCTTCGTCACCGGTTGATTCCCGGCCCGGACACACGTCTGCATGGAAGATCGGTAGCCAGCGTTCTGGAAGGAATCATTCAGTCTGTGATCGTCCCCGTAGAGGAGAACTGGCAGGAGGGCCATGGCATCACAGAACCGCCCGACCCAATGGGAACATTCGGTGAGGACCTGGAGCAGGAGTTGGAGGCCGCCGTGTCGCCGGAAGCCACGGTCAACGGCCCGCCGGCTGATGAGCGAAGCTCCGTTTCGGGCTAATGGGGCGCTCTGGCTGGACGGCCGCGGTCTTCATACTGATTCTGGCTCTTGCATCGCGCAACAGCCTGATCTTCACAATGGCGCTGATCCTGGGCCTGCTTGGGCTGGTTGTCTGGATGTGGAGCCGCTACAGTCTATCCGAGGTGACGTACAGGCGCCGTTTCGACGTCGACCACCTCTTTTTCGGCGAAGAGACTGACCTGCATTTGGAGGTGACTAACGCGAAACCGCTGCCGCTGGCCTGGCTGCGCTGCGAGGATGACATTCCGGGGGCCCTCGGTTTGGATCCGGAAGAACGGACGAGGCACTATTTGCCTACACGCCGTGTTCTTGTCAACCTCTTCTCTCTCGGCATTTACCAGCGGGTGATTCGACGCTATACCGTCACGGGCACGCAGAGGGGCGCGTGGAGATTTGGGCCGGTTCAGCTTATCTGTGGCGACATTTTTGGATTTCGGAGCCAGTTCATAGAGTTTCCAAAGACTTCACTGCTTCTGGTCTATCCCCGGATGTACACATTGCCCGAACTGGGGCTTGAGGCCCGTCATCCGTTTGGGGACCATCAGAGCCAGAACAGGCTGATCGAAGATCCATTGCGTATTAGCGGCGTCCGCGAGTATCTCCCCGGCGACAACTTTCGCCACATACACTGGAAAGCGACAGCCCGCCGGCAAGAGCTTCAAACAAAGCTGTTCGAACCTTCCGCTTCCCGTCCGCTGGCGATTTTTGTCAATATCCGCACTTTTCATCACCGCTTTGAAGGGGTCGATCCGGAATTGCGCGAGTTTGCAATCAGCGTGGGCGCTTCGATTGCCCGCTGGGCGCAGATGCAAGGTGAGGAGTTTGGCGTGTTCGCAAACAGCATGATGTACGCGGGCCGACGCGTGCGCGTGTTGCCGGGCGCGCACCCTCGGCAGCTCACCAGTGTCCTGGAGGCGCTGGCCTACTGCGTGGGCATTCCCCATACGACGATAGAGAGGGTCCTGCAGCAGGAGGTCGATTTTCTTCGTACCGGTACTTCGATTGTGCTGGTGAGCGCGACATTGTCGGAGAATCTTCGCCGCGCGCTCATTGATCTCCAGAGTCGGGGATTTGCGGTCACGCTTTTGGGCATTGGCGGGCTGACTCTCGACAGAGCTATCCCGGGCGTCGCCTTCCAGAAGCTATCACAGCAGGTTCTCGATGAATTGACCGTTGAAGATGAATCAGAATTGCCTGAATTGGAGGCACCGGTTCCGGCAGGCTGATGCTTGTGTATTGAAAACAGGGATGCGGGCAAGCCGATGCCAGAGAGTTCCCCTGAATTGAGCCTCCTATCCTTTGTTTACTGAGTAAAGTTCTGACAGATGAGTTCACAGATCGCTGTGCCCTGGAGGCACGCCGAGTGGAATAGCGTTGACGGCCTGCTGCTGCCGGCACTTATCGGGGTCATGCGCTTCTGTTGGATCTGGCCCTGGATGCTGATACTGCAGGGATTTCTGTCCCCCTCACTTGAAATGCCCCTGATGGCCCCCTGGATGTTGGTCGTCCTGCCGATGTTCAGCTTTACGTTTGCACGCTGGACCATGCCGACCTTGTCAGAGCGGAGGGATTTTCGAAGGACGAATCAGATACGGCAGCAGATTGCCACCTTTGGTTTCGCGGCGATCCTATTTCTGCTGTGGCTACGTTTTCTGCGGCCCGAATTCTGGCTGGTGGACCTGCGCTGGCTGATAGCTGCGGGATACGAATTGATTTACTGGGACGCCGTTCCCCTGGAGGTTCCCGGAACGCTTCTCTTCTTGCTCCTGGGCATATTTCTGTGGTTGCGGGGGGCGTTGGACGGGCACGGCCAGTACCGGCACGAAGAGATCTGGAGGGCGTTTCTCTTTGGGGGCGCCGCGCTGGCGCTGTTTGCCTGGATCGTTCCTCCAGGACCTGCGGTGGGGCAGTCGGAAACGAGTGGGAACCCTTATATGTCGGCCGGGGGGCAACTTTCCAATTCCATCTGGCTGTTGCTGCTCTTTGCCGCTTCGGGGCTATCGGGGCTGGGCGTCGCCAATTTGGGGAAATCAGGCGGGTGGCGGCGCCGGGCGCGCGTGGCGAAGTTGCTCCCCAACCGCGGATGGATGGTCGGCATCGCCGTGACGATCTGCGTGATGTTGGGCATGGCGTTGCTGGTCGGATTAGTCATCCAGCTGGAGGATGCGGCCATTTTATGGAAGGCGCTGGGGTTGATCTGGCAGGGCGTGAGCACGGTACTGATCTGGATCATTACAATTGTCGCGTACCCAATCTTCATGTTGGTTGAGTTCCTGGTACGATTGCTGCGTAGTCTTTTTGGCGACCGTTCACAGGAAACTGAGGGAAACGAACTTGCCCAGCCCCCCACGCCGGAGCCGATGCCTGAGCCGCCGGAGAGGGCTATGGAGGCAATGCCTGAGCCCTACCGCTGGATTGCCCTGCTTGTCGTGGCGGCAGGGATTTTCATCATCTTCATGCTTGTTTTGCGCCAGCTGAGAAGTCGTCCCGAAGAGGAGAGCGACGAGGTGCGGGAATCGGTGCTGACGGCCAGCCTGTTGCAGACTCAACTTGCTGAATTGTGGGCGCGGCTGCGTTCTCGGTTCGGGCCTCCGCCGGAAGAGCCGGACCCGTTCTTGTCATTGGAAGGGGAGAGCGACACGCGGCGACTGATACGTCTGATCTATCAGCGGCTGCTGGAAGCTGCACAAATGCGAAATGCGCCCAGGTTACAGGGTGAGACGCCCAACCGATTCGGAGGTCGCCTCGCCGCCCGGCCCGGTTTTGAGGGAGGGCTCGTGCGGACTATCACTGACGCTTATGACGAGGCCCGCTATGGTGATGAGCCGCCTTCCGAGCAGACCGCATCAGCTGCGGCAGAAGCGTGGCAGGAAATGGTGTCCGACTTGACCCCTGACGAACCTGACGAAGAGTCATAGCGAGACGTGCAACTGTTGTTATGGTGTTTTTCTTTTTGCCCTGTGGGGAGCATTTGCTATGAACGGCGCACAGGCACTCATTCGCACTCTGTATGACGGCGGTGTGGAAAC
>VYDA01000072.1:0-1158 GCA_009843665.1 Caldilineaceae bacterium SB0675_bin_29
GCCGTGTGCGTGGGCCGTATCGATGACGTTTTCCAGAGGAACGTCGCCAGGCGACCCCAAAGCGCCCTCAAACCAGATCACCGCAGCAGTCTTTTCGTTGATCGCTCTTTCCAGATGCCAAAGTTCGGCCTGGCCGGGCCAGCCGATCTCAATCAGCCGGACGCCGACCTGGCGGACGGCGTGATCGTAGCCGTTGCGCTGAGACTTGTGGACGATGACCTCGTTCTTGAGACCGGTCAGGTCCGGCAGTTGTTCGATGGCCCATTTTTCGTTGCCGGTGACACAGGCGGCTATGGCGACGACGATACCGCCGGCGGCGCCGGAACTGACGTAACAGGCCTCGTTCTGCGTGAGGAGGGCGATACGATTGCCGACACGGCGCTGCAACTCCGGCAGTTCAATGAAGGATTTGGCCGCTGCCATCATCGCTTCCAGAACTTCGGGCGGCATGATCGAGCCGCCGAGCCTGGTCAGGGTGGCGTTGGCGTTGATCATCGGGGTGATGTCCAGTTCTTCGTAGGAGGGCATGAGCGTACCACCTCTTTCTGGGTGAGGGGAGGACAGTTGTGGGGTCAAATACGGCGCGTATCGCGTTTAACGATACGCGCCGCGAGTAAGAGAGCTCGGATACAGCTCTATGCCGGCTGCGGCAGGACGAGATCGCAGGCGTCGGCGGGCATCCAGTGGGCATCTTCGCCGGCCCACTTGACGTTGCAGCCGATCGGGTTGGTCAGGGTTTCGCTGACCGGCTGGCCGGAGGTGTGCTCCTCCAGGGCGCGGTCGAGATCGAAGACGGTGGCCTGGGTGGCGTCGCGCGGGCTGTCGACGCCGCGGCCGGTGTAGACCAGTTCGCGGTCCTTGTTGAAGACGTAGAAGTGGGGGGTGCGGAGCGCGCCGTAGGCTTTGGCGACTTCCTGGGTCTCATCGCGCAGGTAGACCCAGGGGAACTTGTGCTCGCCCATGCGTTCGACCATGTGGCGGAAGTCGTCTTCGGCATTGACATGGACGCTGTTGGAGTTGATGCCGACGAACTTAACGCCTTTGGAGGCGAACCTGTCGGCGGATGCGCGCGTCGCTTCGTCGGAGCCGATGACGTAGGGGCAGTGGTTGCAGGTGAAGAATACGACTAGCGTCTCAGCGTCGTCGAAACAACCGAGC
>VYDA01000072.1:1168-1814 GCA_009843665.1 Caldilineaceae bacterium SB0675_bin_29
AAGCAACCGAGCGTGTAGACTTCGCCGTCGGTGGCGATAAGCTTGAAGTCGAGCGCCTTTTCACCGATTTCGAGTGTGAAAGCCATGATTTCCTCCTAAAGGAAGGCTTCAGGGGACCGATGGTCCGAAGGCCCGCGGGCGATCGGAGCACCGGTCGTATTTCTTGCCGATCAGGACGGGCGCGGTTCGTCGAGCACGGCCTGCGTCTTGCGGTCGATCTCAGGTGCGTGTTCGGCGAAGGTGACCTCGCCCTCCCAGATCAGATTGAGTTCGGAGCGGAAGATATTGTTGGCCTCGGTGAAGCGTGTGTTCCAAGGCATCGGATAGGGTTCGACGCCGTCGGTGATCAACTGGTCGGTGAAGCCGTACATGAAGTTGACTTCGTTGACCTGCGGATCGGTCCATACGGACTTGCGGCCGTTGGTCTGCCGCTTGGATTCCAGAACCTGGAAGACGCCGGCGTCATAAGAGGTGTAGGCTTTGACCAGTTCCCAGGCTTCGGCGATGTGAGCGGAGTTTGAGTTGACCATCCAGTGGTTGCCGGAGAAGCAGGTGCCCTGGCGCCCTTCGGAGCCGACGGGCAGCGGCACGGACCCGACCTCGAAGCGGTCGCCGACGCGGGCCTGGTTGTTGGTGAGAATGCCGA
>VYDA01000072.1:1824-7100 GCA_009843665.1 Caldilineaceae bacterium SB0675_bin_29
CGTGGCTTCCAGACCGGCCACGAAGAGGTTGGGCTCGACACCTTCGCGATCGGCGTCGCGGGAGGCAACCTTTTCGTCGAGGAGAGCCACGTACCACTCGGCGATCTCGGCATGGAGATCGTTGTTGTAGGACATGGTGCGGCCCTCAAGATCCATGATCCAGGAGTCGGTGGAGTCGGGCGCGCCGAATGAGCGGGAGACGTTGCTGTAGTAGTGCATGGCGATCATGCTGTCGAAGCCGATGCCGAAGACGCCGGCCTCGGGGTCGGCAGCGGCGCGAGCCAGCTCCGTCCAGTCGCCGATGGTCCAGCCCAATTGCGGCTCGGGCAGGCCTTTTTCTTCCAACATCGTCTTGTTGTAGTTGACGGCGATGTTGCCACCTGGGTGAACGACATCGGGCAGGCTGAAGTTTTTGCCTTCCCACTGGTTGCCTTCGAGAACGCTGGGGTAGAAGTCATCAAAGTCGTCCGGGGGAGCCGAGGCCAGCAGGTCGTCGATTTCGAGATAGATGCCCTTGAGGAAGTTGATGAAGATCCAGCGGTGATGGCCGTAGACCAGGTCCTGGAGGGTGCCGGAGATGAAGCCGGTCTGCGTCTTGGTTTCGATTTCGCCGTAGATGGTGTCTTCGACTTCAACCTGTACGCCTGTCTCATCCTGGAAGCGGGCGGCGAATTCGCGCGGCATCAGTGCACCGTTGCCAGCGGGGGCCTGCACGCGCAGCATAACCGCTTCGGCGGCCGGCATCTCATCGCCGGAATCTGTTGCGGCCGGAGCTGCGGGGGCCGCGCAGGCAGCAAGTGCTGCACCGGCGCCTGTCATCGCCATGCCCTTGAGGAACGTTCGTCGTGTGAAATGTTGCTTCGTTGTCATGCGGTTCTCCTGAAAAGTGTTAGGGATGGAAAAGGCCCGACGCCCTTCCCATCAATTTCGGACTTATCGAATCGGTATGTTGTATGGCCTACGGCCATGCGGAAACGGGATTCGCTTTCGACTGGCAACTCTCCTTTCTGATTAGGCGGTCATCCTTTAATGCCGGACATGACGATGCCCTGGACAAAGAAGCGTTGACCGAAGAAGAACATGAGAATAATAGGGACCATCGACATAACACAAGCAGCCATCAGAAGATGCTGCATTGGCTCGCCGCCGACCTCGGGAACGGCGTTGAAGAACTGGAGGCCGACGGACACTGTGAATTTCTCGGGTGTGTTCAGGTAGATGAGCGGTCCCAGGAAGTCGCTCCAACTGGCGATTATGGTGATGATGGCAAGGGTTGCCAGAACCGGCTTACACAGAGGCATCAGAATTGACCAGAAGATGCGAAAATAGCCGGCGCCGTCGATCAAGGCCGCCTCGTCCAGATCGCGCGGCAGGGTAAGGAAGAACTGGCGCATCAGGAAGATGGCGAAGGCTCCGCCGCCGAACCAGTGAGGTACCCAGAGAGGGAGGTGCGTGTTGACCCAACCCAGTTTGTAAAAGAGGACGAACTGCGGGATCAGGGTCACCTGTGCTGGCAGCATCATGGTCGAGAGGGTGATCATGAAGAGGATATCGCGTCCTCGGTATTCGAAGCGGGCAAAGGAGTAGGCCACGAGTGAGGCCGTGATCAGCGTTCCAAAGGAGGTGAGGATAACGATCAGAACCGAATTGACGAACCAGCGGCCAACGGGATAGTCGATGTTGAGGACTGTCCAGTAGTTCGCCCACTGCGGGGCTGCGGGGACGAGAATCGGCGGAAAGGCAAACATCTCCGGAATCGTTTTGAGCGAGCTCATTGCGGTCCAAAAGAGGGGGAAGCCGAAGAGGACGCAGAGGGCGAAGATAGTTGCGTAGGTCAGTGCGCGGACGATTGGCTGCATAACCCGTTGCGGCGAGACCGGGGCCCGGTGCAGTTGCGTATCCTGAGTTAGCGAACCTTGCGCCATTGCGCTATCTCCTACCCGCCCTCATAGTGGACCCAGCGCCGCGAGTAGCGAACTTGCACCCAGGTAAAGAACATCAGGACTGCGGCGAGGACCCAGGCCAGGGCACTGCCATAGCCCAGGCGGAAGTACTGAAAGGCCTGAAAGTAGATGTGCAGTGCGAAGAACCAGGTGGCGTAGGAAGGTCCGCCCTGGGTGGCAACCCACGCCGTGGTGAACACTTTCAGCGCGCCGATCACTGCCAAAACGACGTTGAAAAAGATGGTGGGCGTGAGCATTGGCAGGGTAACGTGGCGGAACTTGGCCCAGGCGCCGCCGCCGTCGATTGAGGCCGCGTCATACAGCTCCTGGGGCACGCCCTGCAGCCCGGCCAGGAAGATCAACATTGTGTTGCCCCCCATGGCAGCCCACACATTGATCATGGTGACTGAGGCCAGTGCGCTGTCGCGCGATGCCAGCCAACCAGGGGGATCGGAGATGCCGATGGAGCGCAGGAATTCGTTGACCGGGCCAACGCGGGGGGCCAGCAGAAATGTCCAGAGAACGGCCAATGCCACGGCAGGTATCAGATGGGGAACGAAGAAGAGTGTGCGGAATACGGTTGTGCCAAACAGTTTCTGGTTCAAGAGTACTGCCAGAATCAGCGCCCCGCCAACTGCAAACGGAATGTACATCCCGGCAAAGGTGAAGGTACGGCCCAGCGAAGGCCAGAACAGTTCGTCGCCGCTGAAGGCCCTGATGTAGTTGCTCAGTCCGGTGAAACGCGGGCTGCCGATTACAGCATATTCGGTGAAGCCGAAGTAGAAGGAGGCGAGAATCGGTCCACCCCAGAAGATTATCAGACCCAGAATCCAGGGAGCGGCGTAAACGTAGCCCCAGACTGCCCTTTTGGTTTGAAAAGGCGTTTGCGCGCCAACCAGCCGGCTGAGCAGGCTGAGGTTCCCATTGGTTGCTCCTTGTGCAGGTGCGCCCGACTCTGCGACCGCCACGTTCACCTCCGTTGCTCTGGATAAGAACAGAACTTTCCCAACAGTGGTTGAGAAATCTCAATAACCAAGTTCAGCACGTGCTTGAACGAACTCTGTACGTCACGGATGATCAAAACATACAGTTTGCGTGTTCGTAAGTTGTAGCTGGTCAAAGGGAATTGCGTATCGGGCGTAGAGGGCGGATAATGCCCTTGTCGATTCGCTGCCCTTGGGCGAAATTATACTTGCGTACAGAGTTTTCGCAAAAATTTTTCGGCCAAGGTGTGCAAGAGAATTGGCAGACAGGTAGTGATCTTCTTCCAATCGACGAACTGGCCCTGTATAGGGAATAACGGCATCAGGAACAGGCCTGCAAAGAAATCAAGACGGAGGTGAGGCATGGCTATGCGCATTGGAATTGCTTCTCTGAATCACGAGTCAAACACTTTTGCGTCGTTCCCGACGACGTACGAGGATTTTCGCTTCGTGCGGGGGCAGGAGATCATCGAGCAGTACCGACCGATGTTCCACGAGGTGGGCGGATTCATCGCAGGTGCGGAGGCGTACGGTTACGAGATTGTACCGCTTATGGGGGCGGTGGCTACGCCAGCTGGGGCGGTGGAGGCGGAGACGTATGAGGCTCTCCTGGACGAGCTGCTGGGGTTGATTGGCGACGCCATGCCGCTGGACGGGCTGTTGCTGGGTTTGCACGGGGCGTTTGTGGCAGAGAATTTCCCGCAGGGGGACGGCGAGACGACGCGGCGGGTACGGGAGCTCGTCGGGCCCGACTTTCCGGTCGTTGTGACGCACGACTATCACGGAAACGTGCCGCCGCAGCTGGTGGAGGACGCGACGGCGCTGATAATCTACAAGACGTGCCCGCATATCGACCAGCGGGAGCGGGGGTTGCAGGCTGCGGAGCTGATCACGCGCACGGTGCGCGGGGAGGTGCGACCGGTTTCAAGTATCGCCAAACCGGAGCTTGTCTATAACATCGCATTTCACAATACGAACATGAGGCCGATGAAGCCGGTGATGGACGCGGCGATCGAGCTGGAGGGACAGCCGGGGATCCTGGCGACGAGCGTGGCGGCCGGTTACCAATATGCGGATGTGCCGTGGATGGGGCCGTGTGTGGTTGTGGTGGCGGACGGGGACCAGAGTCTGGCCGATCGTGAGGCGCAGCGACTGGCCGACCTCATGTGGTCGCTGCGGGACGAGCTGCTGCCGACGATTCCGAAGCCGGCCGAGGCGGTGAAGATGGCAATCGCGAGCGAGGAGAAGCCGGTGTCGATGATGGAGATGGGCGACAACATCGGCGGCGGCAGCGCCGGGGATTCCACCTTCGTATTGGAGGAGTTGCTGGAGCAGGGGGCGAACGGCTGGGTGATGGCCTTGTACGACCCGGAGGCGGTGGCGGCGTGCGCGGCGGCGGGGATCGGCGCACAGTTGACGCTGCCGGTGGGAGGCAAGGTGGACGACGAGCACGGGCCGACGCTGACGGTGGAAGGGACGGTGCGAACGCTGCATGACGGCAAATTCATCGAGACGGAAGTCCGCCACGGCGGCGGGCGGGATTGGGACCAGGGACTGACGGCAGTGCTTGAGACGAGCGGCGGCCTGCTGGTGTTGGACAGCAAACGTACGCCGCCGATGAGCCTCAATCAGCTGCGGTCGGTCGGCATCATGCCGGAGCAGCAGGAGATATTTGTGGCCAAGGGGTCGGTTGCGCCGCGGGCGGCGTACGAGCCGGTCTCGGCGCGGATAATTGAGGTGGACTCGGGGGGTGCGACGTCGATCAGCCGCCCGCCGGAGGCGTTTCGGCTGGCGCGGCAGGGCCTGTATGAGTGGACACAGAGCGGGTAGATGATGAAGGCGCGCGTGCCGGGGTGGGAGCACCGATGAGGTTGTCGACGATCTTGGCCGAAGCAACGACGCCGGGGACACCGGCGCCCGGGTGTGTGCCGGCGCCGACGAAGTAGAGATTGTCCACGTCTTCCGAACGATTGTGGGGGCGGAACCAGGCGCTTTGCGTCAGGGTCGGCTGGATGGAGAAAGCGGAGCCGAGATAGCTGTTGAGCGTGCCGGCGAAGTGGCGGGGATCGATGCGGTGCTCGGCGACGATATTGGCCTGCAGATCGGGCAGGTAGTTCTGTTCGAGGAAGTCCATGATCGCATCGCGATAGGGTTGGGCCTGCCGTTCCCAGTCGATGCCGGCGCCGAGATGGGGGACTGGGGAGAGGACGTAGAAGGCTTCGCCGCCGTCGGGAGCGAGGGAGGGGTCGGTCAGGGTTGGCATGTGCAGGTAGAGTGAGAAGTCCTGCGGCAGTTCCCTGTTACGGAAGATGTCGCGCAGGAGACCGGTGTAGTCCGGGTGCATCATGAT
>VYDA01000392.1 GCA_009843665.1 Caldilineaceae bacterium SB0675_bin_29
GTGGTTGGCATCGATGTGTCACCCGGCGCGCTCGAGGTCTGCCGAAAGCGGGGCGTTAAGAACGTGAAGCAGGTGCCCTTCCACAGAGTTGACGGTTCTCTTGGCACTTTTGATACCGTTCTGATGATGGGAAACAACTTCGGTCTGTTCGCCAACCCGCGCCGGGCAAAGTGGATGCTCCGGCGGCTCAAGAAGCTCACCAGTCAGAACGCCCGCATCGTGGCTGAGTCGCTCGACATCTATGGAACGGACAAGCCAGAGCATCTAGGCTATCATGACCGAAACCGCCAGAGGGGGCGAATGGCCGGCGAAATTCGCCTGCGCGTACGGTACCGCCAACTGGTCGGCGACTGGTTCGACTATCTAATGGTCTCTCAGGTAGAGATGCAGGATATCGTGAAGGGAACCGGCTGGCGCGTTGCTGAATTCATCGGCGGAACCGGCGGGCAATACGTTGGCGTAATAGAAAAAGTGGGTTGATCCGGCAGGGCGTCAATTATTGCCTGCCTCTCAAATGTCACAAGAGGCTCTTGTATGATTCGCAGAGTTCTACTTACCGGTGCAGCCGGTAAAATTGGCAGTTTTTTCCGCAATTCCTATGCAGACACCTACAGTTTCGTCCTTACGGATATTGCCGAACCGGAGGATACGAAGGGCGCTCCATTCACGCAGGTGGATTTGAGCGATTTCGATGCGATTCGACCGCTCTTTGAAGGCATCGACACGGTGGTCCACCTGGGGGCGGATCCGAACATGGACGCCTCCTGGGAGAGTCTTCTGCCCAACAATGTAATTGCAACCTACAATGTGTTTGAAGCCGCCCATCAGGCCGGTTGCCGGCGGGTTGTTTACGCGAGCAGCATCAATGCGGTGTTAGGCTATCCACGTGATCAGCAGGTTCACACCAGCCAGCCCGTTTATCCCATCAACCTGTATGGCGCCACAAAATGTTGGGGCGAGGCCTTGGCGCGCTACTACTCGGCCGCGCACGGCCTTTCCTCACTCTGTCTCAGGTTCGGAGCCGTACAGGACCGCAACTCGGAGTGGATCCACTGGGACCACGAGTATGTAGAGATCATTCAGACTTTGGAGGACAACGCGAGCCTGATCGCGGCTGCGGTCGAGGCAGGCGACGACGTTGTGTTTGGCAACTTTCACGGCATTTCGGACAACCGTTACAAGCGCCTGGACATGACCGACACCAAGGCGGTACTCAATTACACGCCCCAGGACGACGCCTTTGAAATGGCGCGCCGCCGCGGAAACCTGTAATCTCGCCCGATATTTCGTGGTGGCACCGACTGCTCACCCAAGGGCCTTCAGTTCGGCGTCAATGGCCTGCAGCTTTTCCTGGGAAAGCCCTGCGTCGACCGCCTCCGGGTAGTAGGAGATCTGTTGTAAGGTGAGGTGCATCGCCATGGGAAGGTCCGGGTGGGATGAGGCGCCTGGCATGTGCTTGTCCAGGATGGCCTTGGCCTCCTCATTGCTCAGAATATCCTGCAGTGTTGAGTGAATGCTGTAGGACACTTGATATCTCCTTCTTCTTGTTTGAGTTTACGGCTGCTGTGCGCCTGTCGTTTCAACGTAGACTGCGTAGAGCGACTGGCTGCCTGCCATAAACAGCCTGTTCTTTCCCGCTCCGCCAAAACAAAGATTGGCGCAGATTTCGGGCAGATGAATCTGGCCAATGCGGGTACCGTCCGGCGCGTAGCAGTGGGCGCCGTCGAAGCCAGGGCCGGCCCAACCGGCCGCGGCCCAGAGATTGCCGTCTTCATCGCAACGGATGCCGTCGGCCATGCCAGGGTTCATGTCGACAAAGAGGCGGCCGTTCTCAAGGCGGTTATCGGCGGTGACGTCGAAGACACGGATGTGGGAAGGACCGTTTGGATCGTGCGAGCGTCCTGTATCCACGATGTACAGGAGGTCCTCGTCGGGCGAGAAGCAGAGTCCGTTCGGGCGCAGAAAGTCGTCGGCTACGATTGTTGCCTCTCTTGTTTCAGGGTCCAGACGATAGACGCGAGTTGGCAGCTCCGCTTCGGCGACCTGGCCTTCATAGTTGAGCATTATTCCGTAGCCGGGATCGGTGAACCAGACGCTGCCGTCCGAGTGGACCACGACGTCGTTGGGAGAGCTGAGCCTTTTGCCTTCGAAACTGTCCATCAAGACAGTGATCGAGCCGTCGTGTTCCGTGCGGGTGACGCGGCGGCCGGTGTGCTCGCAGGTTACGAGCCTACCCTGGCGATCGCGGGTATTGCCATTGCTGTGACGGGAGGGGCTGCGATAGACGCTTACCTGCTGGCTCTCCTCGGTCCAGCGCAACATTCGATTGTTGGGAATGTCGCTCCAGATCAGGCACCGGTTGTCTCCGAACCACACTGGACCTTCTGCCCAGCGGCACCCTGTGAAAAGTCGTTCGACGACCGCGTTGCCAATCCTGTACTTGCTGAAGCGGTCATCGAGCACCTCGACAGCCGGGTCAGGGTAACGAACGACTCCTCCGCTCCAATCCCTTTCTGCCAACGATGAAGTGGACATGTAGATTTCTCCTTGCTGAAAGACGGTGAGAGAGCGTTCTGCCTCTGCCGTACATTATCGCAGACCAGCCGCCACGGTGCACAGAATCACAACGGCCAGAAAAGCGGAATCAAGACCGTAGCCAGGGCCCACATGATGATCGTCAGCGGAATGCCGATGCGCAGATAGTCGCCAAACGTGTACCCGCCAGCGCCTCTCACGATGGCGTTGGTCTGGTATCCCATCGGTGTCATAAAGCTGGCCGACGCGCCAAAGGCGATCGTCATCAGCAGCGGCTGTGGATTCACCTGCAGTGTCGCTGCCATGGAAAGCGCGATCGGTGTGAGGAGAACGGCAACGGCATTATTGCTGATCAGCTGGGTAAGAAGGCTGGTGAAGAGATAGAAAAGGGAGAGCATGACGACCGGGCTGACCTGGCCGGAGAAGGCAATCAGTTGATCCACGAGTAGCTGGGCAAGTCCGGTTTTCTGCATGGCAATCCCCATGGGAATCGTGCCGGCAAGCAGCAACAGCGTTGCCCCGTCAAGAGACGACATCGCCTCATCCGCGCGCAGGCAGCGTGTAACTACAATTAGCGCGGCCCCGCCCAACGCCAGCATGACGATCGGTATCTCCGTCAGGCTAGCCAGCAGAATCACGGCGCCCATAATTATAAGCGCAGGACGATTTTTGGCACGCCTGACAATGGCAGACTCCACGCCCTCGACCAGGACCAGCTTGAATAGCTCGCTCACGGCGTGAAGGCCGGAGCGGGTCCCCTGCAGAAGCAGTACATCTCCGCTATTGAGGCGCGCGTGTCGAGGGCCGACCCGGCGTTGCCCGCCTCTTCGCTGAAGTCCCAGCACATGGACATGGTGACTATCTTCAAATTCAAGCTGTGCGAGCTGCCGGCCAATTGCCACTGAGTCCGGCAAAATGACTGCCTCGACAATTCGGAGCGCGGGCGAGGCTCCGGACGAGCTCTGTGATGGCGGCGGGCCAAACTGTCCCGGCTCAGACGAGTATCCCGAATAGGTGTCAATGAAGCGGGCAATCACCGGGGGCGCGCCGCAGATGACCAGTACGTCGCCTTCCTGGATTCGCAGTGACTCTGCGTCGTCCGGCTCGAAGCGTCTGACCAGATCCAAGCGTGATGGTTGGGGACGCCGGGCGCGGTGTGGCCTGCCGTCGCGCAAAAGTTCGAGCAGTTCGATGCGGTCTTGCGCCGACTCACCATTGTTGTGGAGCGCGCCCCGCAAATGGGGCAGGCGCCGGTGGTGACGTTCTGAACGGCGCCGCGAGAATCGGACCCCGGCGGCCTCGCTGAACAGTTCACCTACGTTTTGGCCGAGTAGGGGGCTCGTCTTTTCGACTATCAGTTCGGCGACGAAGGGAGTGCTCTGGTGACGGCCTTCCCCGAGGCTGCCGGCTGGGGATCTGTCAGGCAGCAAATTCTGGCTCGTAAAGCCCACGAAGATTCCGCCTCCAACTGTAAAGATCAGGCCGAGTCGGGTGAAGGTCAACAGGTTGAAACCTGGTCCTCCTGCGGCCCGGTAGAGGTCGTCGACGAGGATGTTAGTGCTTGTTCCAAGCAGAGTGATGGTACCGCCCAATACGGCAAAATAGCTCAGAGGGATGAGCAGCTTGGACGGCTGAATTCGGAAACGCTGGCTCAGGGAGAGTACGACCGGCGCCATCATGACGACCACTGGCGTGTTGTTCATGATGGCACTGGCCAGAGGAATGACGCCGCCCAGCAGGATCAGCAGCCTTCTGGGGCTACCTCCTGAGAATCGCGCCAGCCCTATGGTAACGATTTCCAGTGCCCCTGTGCGGAGCAAACCGCCGCTGATTACAAACATTGCTCCCACGGTTAGCGTGGCGGTGCTGGCGAAACCGGACAAGGCCTCGCCAGGGTCCAGAACACCTGTCAGTGCGAGCGACGCGATAGCAAGAGCGGAAGTCGTCTCCGTTGCCAACCAGTCGGTCAGATAGAGGTAGGTCGCCACCACAAGAATGACGACAAGAACAATCATGTCTGCGGTCATATGGAGGTAATTCTAAAGGAAAAAGGGTATAGTCCTTTCGACACCGGGCCAAGCCGCTTTGACTTCAACGGCAGCGAACGGGCTAAGCTGCTAAAGAGGTGAGATATTGGCTCGCTTTTTCAGCACTCAGCCTTTCAGAGACTGTTCTCTGCTTTCACTAAAGTTCGCATAGTTGCCCTGTATCAGTGCGAAGTTGCGGCTGCAGTTTTCAAGCGGGGTCGATTATCAGGATACTGTCTTGCCTATACGGAGTCAAGCCTGTGCGGTCCCAGGGCAGAAGTGCCGGACTACCTGTATCGTTTGAACAGAATGTGGGAATACGGGTTGACGGTGATGGCCCCCCGTGATATTGTTCGTGTAATCAGCCAAGAGTTCCGCCATCAGGCAAAGGCCTAAATCTGTCTCACCGGCGTTGGGACCATGGAGGTCTGCAAATGAGCGATTCGACCACAGAAAATGACACCGCCGAACGCTGGATCGATCCGGTCTGCAAGCCTTTGTCGATTGACGCGAGCCGGCCCTTTGTGAAGTTGCCTGACGGTGGACTCATGGCTGTGGCTGGCAACGCTACCATCGTCAGCGTCGATGAAGGGGCAACCTGGCAAACGCCGCGTCCGATTTTCCGCGGCGACGGGGCCGGTCTGCCGCCTCCGGGTCCAGGCGTACCGCGCAACGCGGGACAGTTGCTGTCTACGCGAGCCGGCTCCCTGGTCCTCGTCTGGATGGTCGAACGAGTTTTGAACTGGGATGATGCCAGCGGCGAGCCTGGTTCAGATGCCCGCGGTGATCTCTGGGCCATCCGCAGCCTGGACGGTGGGGCAACCTGGGCTGACCGTCAGCGTCTATTTAGCGGTGTGTGCGGTCATCCCCCCATCAACATGATTGAAACTGTGAAGGGAAGAATTGTAGTAACGAACCAGTTTTATGTGCGCCACCCGGGGAGAAATGTCGTTCGGGTCTACTCTTCTGGCGATGGAGGGAAGAGCTGGCAGGGCAGTAACATCATTGACTTAGGAGGACATGGTCACCATGACGGCGCGTTCGAGCCGACCTTCATCCAGAGGAAGGACGGTACCCTCTGGATGCTGATTCGGACGAACTGGGACTGTTTCTGGGAGGCGATTTCCTTAGATGAAGGCCTGTCGTGGCGTACGATCAGGCCAAGTTCGATTGAAGCAAGCACGTCGCCGGGATATCTGACCCGGCTGAAGAGCGGGCGCATCCTACTTGCCTGGAACCGCCTTTATCCCGAGGGGGCGGACAGCTTTCCACGCCGCAGCGGCCAACTTTCGAAGGACGAGGCGAGCTGGCATCGAGAGGAGTTGTCGGTTTCAGTATCAGAGGATGAAGGCGTCAACTGGTCGGCGCCACGGGTAATTGCCAGAGAGAAAGATGCCTGGATTTCCTATCCTTACGTCTTTGAACAGTCCCCAGGCCAACTCTGGATACTGACTGGGCAGGGTGACCTAAGGTTGCGCGTAGCCGAAAGGGATCTTTTTGACCGCTGAAGCTGGCGAATAGGGGGCTACCAGCGCTTAAGTCGGGGGAATGAGTCAGGGCGCCTGCGGTCACGTTCACAGCAGAAAGGGTCGGGAAACCAAAGTGAAGAGAGCGGGCGAACGGACTCGAACCGTCGACATTCAGCTTGGGAAGCTGACGTTCTACCACTGAACTACGCCCGCAAATCAGTACAATACTGAGCTTCGCTAAATTGTCAGAAAGCTTGGCGAAACGTCCATACTATAATACGGGCGTGTCCGCGCACTGTCAAATCAACAAGAACGTCGCTTGCGCTATGCTTTTGTTTCGTGTAAAACTATGATGTGGAGTCCTACGCTTTCGAATCAGGAAAGCCCCCATTCAAGCTAGAATAGTTTAGCAGCGCCCTTTCGGGAAAATCGTTCCGGGTATGGCTTACACTTGACAAAAATGCAGAGCGTTTCGAAATAGGAGGAGACGTCAGAATGATTCAGTTTGACTTTGGCCGCCTGGAACAAGTGGAACTGCGCACAGTATGGGTGAGCGAGGACAGTGACTTCGCTTCCTGGTTGGCGCGCGGCGACAGCTTGGCCCTTCTAGGTGAGGCAATAAACATGGACCTCGAGTTGGAAGACATGGAGGGCTGGGTCTCACCTTACCCGCGAGGCGTAATATGCCGTTCACGCGGCGGTGGCGGCTACGTTGTGATCGAGAATCAACTTGAACATACCGACCAGAGTCACTTAGGGCAGCTTCTAACTTACGCAGCGGAGTTGAAGGCGGTTACGATGGTGTGGGTGGCAGCTGAGTTTACCCAGGAAGATCGAAATACACTCAACTGGTTGAACGAGATAACAAATGACAATATTCAGTTTTTCGGTCTGGAAGTAGAGTTGTGGCGCATCGGCGACTCGCCTCTGGCTCCAAAGTTTTATCTGGTTAGCAAACCAGCCGGCTGGGAAGAAGGTTCAGCCAAAACAGTTCATAGCAGTCCCAGCGGCACGCCGACGCCTTCCCCAGCCCCTTCCCCAGC
>VYDA01000654.1:0-3615 GCA_009843665.1 Caldilineaceae bacterium SB0675_bin_29
CACATGCACAGCACTATCTGTCATGGCCGGGTGCTGATGCGCGATCGGCAACTGCTGACGCTGGATGAGGCGGAGATCAGCGCGCGCAGCCGGGAGCTTGCGCACGAGACGTGGGAGAGGTTTTGGCAGACGTGATAGCCGGCGCAACTGTTTTGAGAAAGAGGAGATTGCAATGACCAATCCAACGCTCGCTGTGATTGGTGGTACGGGCGAGGAGGTTTCGGGCCTGGCATTACGCTGGGCGGCGGCCGGATATTCGGTTCTTATCGGAAGTCGCAGCCGTGAGCGAGCCGTAGCCGCGGCGGCAGAGCTGAGGTCAATGTTGCCGCCTGAACTCCCGGCGCGAATCAGCGGCGTTTCCAACGCAGGGGCTGCGGCGGCAGCGGATGTGATCGTCCTCAGCGTCCCATACAGTTCCCAGACCGGAATCCTGGAACAGATCCGGGCGGGTTGCCAGGGAAAAACGGTGGTGAGCGTGGTGGTCCCTTTGAAGCCGCCACGAGTAAGCCGTGTATGGCGTCCTCATGGGGGGTCGGCGGCGGAAGAGGCGCAGGCGCTCCTTGGAGAGGAGACGCACGTCGTGGCTGCTTTTCAAAATATCAGCGCTACCCATTTAAAGGAGCTGGACCACACTGTCGACTGCGATATCCTCGTGACGGGTGACGACAGAGCGGCAAAGCAGACAGCGATAGAGCTGGCGCGGGTGGCGGGCATGCGAGGTATTGACGCGGGCCCCCTATTGAACAGCAGCGTCAGCGAAGGGTTGACCGCGGTACTCATCGGAATCAACATCCGCAATAAAGTAAAGGGCAGCGGTATCCGGATCACGGGCGTGTAACAGCTGGAACGGCGAGAAGCCCTCCTACCATTCGTAGTCCACCAACAAAAGCTCATGAGCATCGGGGATGTCATCGCCGAACTGGGCCGGGACAGAGGCTTTATGGCCAACGTCACCGCCTGGGAGACGCTGCCGGCCCGCGCCGGCCAACCGGTAGAACTGCCGCACGAGCTGCATCCGGCGCTTAGGGCGGCGCTGAAGCGCCGGGGGATTGAGCAGCTCTACAGCCACCAGGCAGAAGCCGTAACCTCTGCCCTGGCTGGCGACCCTTCAATCACAGTCGTGACCCCCACAGCAAGCGGAAAGACGCTTTGCTATGTTCTACCGGTGCTGCAAGCGCTGCTCAGAGATCCCGATGCGACGGCGCTGTTCCTCTTCCCAACGAAGGCGCTGGCCCACGATCAACTGGCGGAGATTGAAGATTGGATGGGCGAGGTAGCCGCATTCGAGGGCGCAGGCGTGGACGGGCTGGCCGGTGCGGGCTTCGTCGCGGCTTACGACGGCGACACGCCGTCTGCGGAGCGGCGGAGGATACGGCAGAATGCCCGAGCCGTCCTCTCCAATCCGGATATGCTGCACGCTGGAGTACTGCCCTATCACGGCGAATGGACGCGCTTTTTCGCTGGTCTGCGCTACGTCATCATCGACGAAATGCACAGCTATCGCGGCGTCTTCGGCAGCCACGTGGCCAATGTCCTTCGCAGACTGCGGCGGGTCGCGGGCCACTACGGCAGCCACCCCCAATTCTTGCTTACCAGTGCAACGATCGCCAATCCAAAGCAGCTGGCTGAAAGCCTCAGCGAACACCCAGTCAAAGTCATTGACAAGAACGGCGCGCCGCAGGGGAGGAAGCACATTGTGCTATACGCGCCCCCCCTGTATGACCCGATCCAGGGTCTGCGCCGGAGCAGCGTTTTAGAAAGCCAGGAACTGGCGGTCCGTTTTTTGAAGGGCGGGCTGCAGACGATCGTCTTCGGCCGCGCCCGCCTGACGGTGGAACTGCTGCTCAGCTACATTCGCGAGGGGTTGCAGGACGATGGAGAGGGGGACGGGACCGTTCAGATGTCGCCCGGGACTGTAAGGGGCTATCGAGGCGGCTATCTGCCGCAGGAACGCAGGCAGATTGAGGCTGGATTGCGGGCTGGAAGCGTACGGGGAGTGGTTGCGACCAACGCTCTCGAACTGGGGATAGACATCGGCCAGTTGGAGGCGGCGGTGATCTGCGGCTATCCGGGGACGATTGCGGCGGCGTGGCAACAGTGGGGCCGGGTTGGCCGCACGACCGGAGAGTCGGTGGCGGTGCTGGTGGCGACAGCGGGGGCGCTCGACCAGTATGTGGTCAATAATCCGCATTATCTCCTGCAACGGTCACCGGAGAGGGCTTTTGCGAATGCGGACAACTTGGTTCTCCTTGTGGACCAGATGCGCTGCGCGGCGTTTGAACTGCCGTTTGCTGAAGGGGACCGGTTTGGGCAGTCTCCCTTTACAGGAGAGGTGCTGGAGCTGCTGGCTGAAGAGAAGAGCGTTCAGCAGTTTGGCAGCAGCTTCTTGTGGCGGGGAGGCGGATATCCTTCGAGGCAGTTCGGCCTGCGAAGCGTTGGCGGCGATCCTGTCGTTGTCCAGGCGGGGAGTTCGGACAAGGCGACTGCACCGGGGAATGGAGGAAGGGAGGAGAGGAGGGGCCGCCGGCGCACGTCTGGCGCCGGTGTGACACCCAATCAGGGAGAAGAGCAGTTTACGGTTGTAGGAGAGGTCGACGCGGCCAACGCGACATTACAGGTGCATGAGGGGGCGGTCTACATTCACGAGGGGCGCAGCTTTCTGGTCGAGAAGCTGGACTTGGAGGAGAGACTGGCGTGGGTTTGGCCGGCGGAGGTCGAATATTACACGGAGGCCAGCAGCGAAACTGAGATTGAGGTGATATCGGTGCATGGGGGCCGCGTGAGCGGCGGTGCGCAGCTGGGTTACGGGGAGATTTTCGTGACCTCGCAGGTGACGCAGTACCGACGAGTGCGGCGTTTTACTCATGAAAATCTTGGGATCCTGCCGCTCGACTACCCGCCGACGACGCTGGATACAGCCGGCTACTGGCTGGAAGTGACGGCTGAAGCGCAGGAGGCGCTGATGGAGGCGGGGGACTGGCGGGATTCCCCCAACGACTACGGTCCTGCCTGGCAGGAGCAACGCGCCAAGACACGTGAACGAGACGGCTACCGCTGTGCCGAGTGCGGCGCGGCGGAGACCCGCAACCGCCAGCATGACGTGCACCACCGGGTACCGTTTCGAGTCTTCAACTATATTCCGGGGCTCAATCGAAATGACCTGGAGGCAAACAGGCTCGACAACCTGGTGCTGCTCTGCCGACGTTGTCATTACCGGCTGGAGGCGGGTGTCAGGGCGCGAACTGGGATGGACGGCGTTGCATATGCGCTGGGCAATCTGGCGCCGTTGCATCTGATGTGTGACCGGCGCGATATTGACGTCGCCATAATTCGACCGCAACACGAGAGTGTGCTGCTATCGCACCGGCCACCAGCAGTTTCGCCACCGTCTCATGAGGAGCCAAACGCTCCGCGTATTTACATTTACGAACGCATTCCCGCCGGAATCGGATTCAGCGAGCAGTTGTATGAGCGGCATGACGAGCTGATGGCGGGGGCGGCGGATTTGATCCGCCGCTGCGGATGCCGCTACGGTTGCCCTGCGTGTGTGGGGCCGGTGTTGCTGGTGGATAGCATCCAGCTGGCCGGCGGGCAGGACTCAAAGCACGCAGATAC
>VYDA01000654.1:3625-7073 GCA_009843665.1 Caldilineaceae bacterium SB0675_bin_29
CGCAGATACCGCTGCCATGCCCGGTGATTCCGGTGAAGAGGTCCAGTTTTGGGATGACTCGCAGAACCAGAGCAGGGAGCAGGTGGAACCACGGCCGTTGTTGGAAACGAAACAGTTGGCGCTGGCGCTGCTGGCGGCGCTGGCAGGCGATTGAGTTTGGGGGAGCCTGTTCAGTCGAACAGTGTTTCGTCCTTGCTCAGTGGCGAAAAGGAGCGGCGATGGGCCGGGCAGGGGCCTAGTTTTTCGATGGCAGCGAGATGAGTGCGGGCGGCGTAGCCTTTGTGGCTTCTGAAGCCGTAGGCGGGGAATTGATCATGCAACTGGCACAGCAGCCGGTCGCGATGGACTTTGGCCAGAATTGAGGCGGCGGCGATGGAGACGATGCGCAGATCGCCTTTGGTGAAGCTCAACTGGGGAAGGTTCAGCGACTTGAGCTGGACCCAGTCGAGGAGCAGGTGATCGGGGGAAGGCGAGAGGGCCTGGACGGCACGGCGCATGGCGAGGCGGGTGACGGGAGCAATGCCGTGGGCATCAATTTCGGCGGCTGAGGCTTCACCCAGAGACCAGGCGGCAGCTTGCTCCCGGATGCGATCGGCCAGCTCTTGGCGACGCGGGGGAGACAGCAGCTGGCTATCCTGGACTTCGGCCCAGAGCCCGGCGCGCCTGGAGTTTGCGGGCAGTATTACGGCACCTGCCACAACGGGACCGGCGAGCGCGCCGCGTCCGGCCTCGTCGAGGCCGGCAACGCGGGCGAAGCCAGCGCG
Organism: Caldilineaceae bacterium SB0675_bin_29; assembly: GCA_009843665.1. Taxonomy (GTDB): domain Bacteria; phylum Chloroflexota; class Anaerolineae; order Caldilineales; family Caldilineaceae; genus Bin5. Next base: position 4,390 of record VYDA01000654.1, read on the forward strand.
CCACAGTTTTCGCTCTTCATCGAGCGTGGGATAGTTCTTCTTCAGTTCCTGAATTTCTTTACCCAACTCCGTTAAGTTGACACGTGGTTCGCGGTTGATGGATCTGCGTCTGCATTCTGTAGAGACGTTCTACATTTCATGCAGGCGTTGGAAAATCTGCATCGGCTGCGTCCGCTTTTGCAAGATTCGACCAAGGCTTACGCGGTTCGATGCGCAATTTCTGGCGGCTGCATTTTCGGCCGCAGGGTGCCCCGAAAAATACACAGGCGACGTGTAATTCAGTTTTTTCGCCGAATTTCCCTCAGAGACGGCCCAAGATTAATACACGCAATGTGTAATTTGCCCAGAAATTTACACAGGCGATGTGTAACCCCCCTTTGGCTGAAGCTTTCTCCGCAGAAGAGTCTCTCTACTTCCAAAGGTTTTCCACGTCCTTGCGCGGTTTGAAGCCGAGGATGCGTTTTGTCTTTTCGTTGCTGAACTTGCCGTGGGGCATGTCGGCGAAGACGTAGAAGACTTCGTTGCGGGAGGGCAGCGCGTCGAGATCGATGTCCAGCCCGAGGGTGAAGGCTTCGGCCGAGTTTTCCCAAGAGATTACGTAGGGCGCGTAGCGTTCGCCAGGTTGGATGGCCGCCGGGGCTTTGAAGTTGTAAAAAAGGTAGTGCTGCACGCTGATGTCGTGATGTTCGGTGAAGACGCGGCAGATTTCCAGACCCATGGCCTTGGTAAGGGCGTAAAGGTTGGTCCCAGGTTGGGGCGGGATGTCGGGGACGATGCCGAAGTCGAGGATTTCGGTGATGTGGCGGCCGGCTACAGTGTAATGCGGCCCGGTGTTGATGACGCGATCTATGCCGTGGGTAACGGCGGCCTGCATCATGTTGTAGCAACCGCGGGTGCTTACATCCCAGGCAGTTTTGCGGTCGCGGCGGAGGACGGAAAGGTTGACGATGGCGTCCATGCACGCGGCGGCGGCGTCGACGCCGTCCAGATCTGAGGCATCGAGCAGGAAAAACTCGCCTGGGAGGTCTTCCTCTGGCGGCTTTATGTCGGTATTGCGGAGATTGTTGTTGGGCGCGAGCTCGCGGGCCACGTAAGGGCCGAGCATGGCGGCGCCGCCGAGAATGAGTACTTTCATTGTGGTCTCTCCCCTACATGTGTAATCAACCAGGGGTCGCGGGCGCCTTCTTCTTTGGATCTGTGCTGTGCGGCGAGGGAGGCGGGTTGTGCTAGGGCATCGACGACAGCGTCGGCGACGGTAGCGTCGGATGCTTCACCCAAGCGGAGGACTCTCACGTCCAGGCTGCCTTCGCGGGCGAATTCGCGGCTGACCTGCTCGGCCATGTGTTTGGTAAGGGTCGGCGGCTGGGTCTGGGGGAGAGGCCGCCAGGTTTCATCGACGCGATAGCCGGCGGGATAGTCAGCCATGAGATCGAGCGTGCCGAGGAGGATGACCTGCCGGACACCTTCCTCTGCGGCTGCCATGAGCAGATTGTAGGTGCCGCGGGTGGCGGCGTCGAGCTGCGAGCTCACGTCCTCGCCGGGCAGGGGCTCCGCTGTGTGGATGATGGCGTCGATGCCGCGAGTGAGCAGATTCGTGGAGCGGTCATGCCCCAGCGCGGAGAGGACGAATTCGTACTCAGTTTCGACATGGGCCCTTTCGGTGAGCCTGACCTCGTGGTGGCTGGCCAGGTGGTCGGCCAGGGCCGCGCTGCGGTCGTGGCTGGCCGATGTGATCAGTATCCGCATTGATTTTTCTCCTTGAGTTGTCAGGCTGAGGCGCCGGAATAGAAGCGGATGCCCACGCGCCAGAACCAGCGGGAGACGACCAGCATGGCGGCTGCCAGGGCTACAGTGCCGACGAGGGTTGCGTCAGAGATGCGGCCGCTGACGGCGGAGGCGGGCACGGTGGTGGCGAAGGCGACCGGGACCAGGAATGTCAGCACGGCGCGCAGCCAAGCGGGATAGATGCTGACAGGCCAGCGTCCGGCTTGCCACATGCTCATAAAGATGACCTGAATGTTTTCGACTTTCACGAACCAGAATGCGCTGGTGCTGAGCATAAGCCAGAAGCTGTAGATTATCAAGCCGCCGCACAGGAGCGTGATGGCGAAGACTGCGGTGTCGACCAGACCGAGACGGGCGCCGAGGCGCAGGAGCGCGATGCCGAGCACGGGCAGGGCGATGAGCACGTCGACGAGGCGCCAGATTTCGACGCTTTGGATGCTGACCAGCACCTGCGAGTCGGCCGGTTTGGTTAGGGCGAAGTCGAGGGTGCCCTGGCGCACATCCTCCATGAATTTGGTCATCGAGGGGCGAATGATGGTACGGATGAGGCCGCCGATGAGGAAGTAGACGCCGACAAGCGCCAGAAGCTCGTCCTGACGCCAGCCGCCCAAGGTGTCGGTGTGATTGAAGACGACGGCCAGGCCGCCGAGGGCCACACACAGGTCCAGGGCGGACTGCACGAGACTGATCCAGAAATTGGCGCGGTACTCCAATTCGCCCAAGATCCCGATGCGCATGTAGGTGGCAAAGAGGCGTATGTAAAACATGGTCTCAGATGCGGGTCAGCTTCCGAAGGCGGCGTAACGCTTGATTCCGGCCCGGTAGATGAGCTGCATGACCAGATAGCCGGCGAGCAACCAGAATAGCTGCGCGCCGAGGCCGATGAGCAGATCCCGGGG
>VYDA01000104.1:0-3772 GCA_009843665.1 Caldilineaceae bacterium SB0675_bin_29
AAAAATATATTTGTTGGGACAAGACGACACTGATTTTCGGATTGTATTGTGGTCAGTTCGTCAACTCGCCGTCATTGAAAACGCAGGTACCATTCACCAATTGATTCCCATGCCATCAGCAACGTGACCAGGGTGAACTCTTCTCCGTTCCTCTCAATCACGCGAGTTACAGAAGGAGGAAACTTTAGACTCGCGACAGAACACGGAGCCGTGACTCACGTGCATCGCGCTAGTTCTGTAGAGCACCAGCAAAAGGAGGAGACAGATGAACAGGACGATTTCGGAACTGCAGGAAGATGTCATGCGGGGAAAGATTACTCGGCGTACATTCCTGCGCAATGCGATCCTTTTGGGTATGTCACTTGCCTCTGCACAGACTCTGTTGGCGGCCTGCATGGCACCGGCACCCGTAGCTGCCCCTGACGAAGCGGCTGAGGCCGGGGCAGCACCACAAACCGGGCTGACACTGAGCATCGCTTTTAACGCAAACTTTACCACTTTGGATCCTCACTTCTGGGTGAACTGGCGAGATGGAGAACTGTCCCATCTGATCTTCGATACGGGGATTATGCACTCGCCTCAACTTGATTGCGAACCCTGGGTTTTCGAGTCCTGGACCCAACTCGACCCTCACACTTGGCAATTGAAGATTCGCGAAGGCATTACATTCCCTAACGGCGATCCGCTCAACGCCGAAGCGATCAGGTACACAATGGAGCGGATTCTGGACCCGGATGTTGGCGTTTCGTTAAAGGGTTGGCAGCGGTTTGAATTCGCAGAGCCGGGCGAGGTTGTGGATGAATACACGTTTAACATGATCACCGGCGCGATGATAAATCCGTTCTACTATTGCCGAACCCCAGGCACTGAATGGGCTTGGCTGCCCCCAAGCTACTACAGAGGGCTGCCCAATCAAGAGGCGGCATTGAATCCGATGGGGAGTGGGCCGTACACGCTGGTTGAGTATAAGTCGGACCTGCACACGATTCTTGAGGCGAAACCTGATTATTGGAACGCGAAAAGAATCTGGGGCGGAGACGGCACGCCGCGTTGGCAACGTTACGAACTGAATATCATCCCAGAGGCGTCTACGCGGCTCGCCGCTTTGGAGGCCGGGGACGTGGATATCGCACATACTATCCCCCTCGATCAAGCCAGATCTCTGCCGGGCCCTGACGCTGTAGGTGAGCCAGTGCGTGCGATTGTAGGGGCTACAGGCGCTACTATGTTCATGTATATCCAGCCGCAACCGCATACACCAGAACTAAAGGAACAGCAGGTAAGGCTGGCACTGAATCACGCGGTTAACTGGGATCCCATCAACCAGCAACTCTTTTTGGGGGCTTCCTATCGCCAGACTGCATGGATGGTCTCAATTCATCCTCAGCTGAATCCAAACGTCGAAGCTATCCCCTATGATCCGGAAAAGGCCAAGGCTCTCCTAGCAGATGCCGGCGTTCCTGACGGGTACCAGTTGAGGCTGGTGACGGCTAGTAATGCGATTCCTGAACTCCCTCTAGTGGCCCAAGCTATTGCTGCGCAATACAAAGAAGTCGGAATTGCCGTCGAAGTTGAGACCATGGAAGGCAGCCTGATTGGCAAGCAAACTAGGGCGCGGGAATCACCATTTGACCTTGTTCTGTGGGATTTCGGCGGAAGCTATGCCGATGTCGGATCAAGCATGTATCGGATGCATCCCGACTACTGGCCCAATCAGACCGGCTGGGTCCACGAGGAGTACGCCGAGCTCTACCAGTTGTTGAGCGAAGAAGAGGCGCTTTATACTGACCGCAGGAACGAGATCGCATGGAGGATGCAGGAAATTCTGGTGGAAGATCCACCCTGTGTCATCCTCGGCGCTGATGTCAAGGCGCATGCGATTGGCCCACGGGTGAATTGGACGCCTCGTCTCGATCAGTTTGTATATCCCTGGGAGATAACTTTGGCCTAACGATGTAGTGCAGAAATCTGATCTTGAGTTAGTGAGCGCCCTACCAAGCTGGATGAATCAAGTTGCCCTATCATGATTCTGCTCGCTAGGTAGGGCGCTCTAACCGCAAGCGCTTCGTGGGGAGCGAGTACTGTAATCATCGTGGCCCTGCCAAAACTCTCGGCAGTCTTACTTACACGTCTGAATGCCTGCGCAAAGCGATAACCCCTTCACGCCATCTTATGTAAGGTAAGAACCATACTTGCCTTCACTGAACTGACGCCGAAGAGGGATTTTGGATCAGGGCATACCGAGCAGGAGAGATGTAAACGATCCTTTGTTACCCGTAAGAAACAGCATCTTGCGATTCGATGTTGCGGATCTGGAGGCGCCATGAGACGCTATCTGATGAGGCGCTTGGTCTTGCTGGTGTTTGTCGTCTGGGGTGTCGTCTCCGTAACTTTTGTAGTGACACTAAAGGCCGGTGATCCCGCAGCATTCATGTATCACATCCGTGAAACGAAGGAGGAAATAGAAGAGCTGCGTCGACGCCTGGGACTGGACCGACCGCTGCACGAACAGTATTTCAACTACCTAGTCAAGGCAGTTCAGGGAGATTTCGGCAGCTCCATTCGCCACCGCCAGCCGGCCACGGCTCTAATCTTGGACCGTCTGCCGTACACGCTACTATTGGGAGGGCTGGCGCTCTTGATTTCCTTTTTTCTGGCGCTGCCCATCGGTGTTCTGGCAGCCGTGAAACGCGGCACCTCCTTAGATGGACTTACAATGCTTTTTGCGCTGGTCGGTCAAGCGATTCCCGTTTTCTGGTTGGGCATACTCCTGATCTTGATATTTGGCGTGTGGCTGAGGTGGCTGCCTGTCTCAGGCGCTGGCAGCCTGAAGCATCTGGCCCTCCCCGCAGTCACCTTAGCCGCTTATCCCCTGGCACGGAATGCACGTCTCGTACGGTCATCGGTGCTGGAGGTGTTGGGCAGAGAATATGTGACAACCGCCCGTGCCAAGGGGTTGAAGGACTGGACTGTTCTCATACGACACGTACTGCGTAATGCACTGATGCCGATTATGACGCTGAACGCCCTGGACTTGGGGTCGCTATTGGGAGGTGCTGTCATTACTGAAAGCGTGTTCGGTTGGCCGGGCATGGGCCGCTTGACGGTACTGGCGATTCGAGACTGGGACTATCCAGTGGTCCAGGCGGGCGTCGCACTCATCGCCATGACGTACGTGCTGGCCAACTTGCTCGTAGATCTCCTCTATCTGGCGCTAGACCCAAGAATCCGCCTGGAGGGACAATGACCTCTACCGCCGTGTTCACCTCCAAAGATGGAGCCTTGCGGCATCAGCGCGAGTCGCGACGAATGGCACGTGTTTGGCAAAGTCTGAGCCGCGCCAAGCCGGCGCTGGCGGCGTCGTTCGTCTTGGCAATCGCGATCATGGCATCAATTGCGGCGCCCTTTCTTTCATCTAAAGACCCTAACGGTGTGGACATCATGGTGCGACTTCAGCCGCCAGCCTTGCTGGACGATGGTTCCTGGACCAACCCGCTTGGCACTGATCAGTTAGGTCGCGATGTGTTCACAAGGCTACTCTATGGCGGGCGGATTTCATTGACGGTAGGTTTTGCTACAGCCCTTCTTGCGGGCATCATCGGCATGGTTCTTGGGTTGCTGTCCGGCTACTACGGTGGCCTGCTGGATGAGGCGATTATACGCGTGGCTGCCATCTTTTTGGCCTTCCCCTTTCTCATTCTTGCTATGGTGACAATTATGATGGTGGGTTCGGGGCTGGGAACTATGATTCTCGTGATCAGCATTTTTGGTT
>VYDA01000104.1:3782-7071 GCA_009843665.1 Caldilineaceae bacterium SB0675_bin_29
TCGCGTTATTCGCGCGGAAACTCTTTCGATTCGTGAGAAGGAACTCGTGGAAGCTGCCCGCGCGATTGGGTGTCGCAATGGACGCATAATTGCTTACCACATTCTGCCAAACGTCTTCGCCCCGATGATTGTCATTGCCACCTTTGCTGTGGCCTCAGTAATCGTGGTTGAAGCCGCACTCAGTTTTCTAGGCCTGGGGATTCCACCCGCCATACCCAGTTGGGGAATGATGCTCTCGGACAGCCGCAACGTTCTGAGAGACGCCCCATGGATAGGCATTTTGCCGGGCCTTTGCATTACGCTGGTCGTTCTGTCCCTGAATCTGGTCGGCGACTGGTTGCGGGATTTCCTCGATCCTCGTCTTCGATGATAGACCTTAAATCAGAGTGTTTCGCTCGCAGCGGTCCTGAGGGGCGACGCCTGCGAACCGTAACGGTTCAAGACGCGCCTTCTTTGACGTCCTTGCATCTGACTCCAACTAGGGACGGCGGACTCTAAGCAACTTATCTTCCTCAAGGCGATCAAACTGCGTTGGGGTCGGTAGACCTCACGGCGGGAGGCTTCCGTGATTCGAAACAGAGTGGAGACAAGGATCAGACCCCTGGTTGCGGAACGCGGCGTGGTTGCAGGAGGAAATCTGGTGGCGCAGACCGGCGTTGAAATCATGCAGAAGGGGGGCAATGCCGTAGATGCGGGCGTGGCCGCCGCTTTCGTGGCTCAACTAACGGAACCGGGTATGTGTGGCGTCGGTGGAAACGGCACGATTCTCGTACACCATGCGAAGAGCAACGAAACCACCATTTTCAATGATGGTCCTTTCGCCCCAACTGCTGCCAAACCTGACATGTTCGAGGTCCTGCCAGGCAGCGGGAGTTTCTACGGTTGGGCAAATGTGCGTGACGATGCCAATATCATGGGCCACAAATCAGTGGCCGTTCCCGGTACGGTGGCCGGTCTTTCCGCTGCTCTGGAGCGATATGGCACACTGAGCCTAAGAGAGGCACTTGCGCCTGCAATTGAACTGGCTGTCTACGGAGTAGATGTGGACCAGCGGATGGCGACGATCATCGCCAGAGAAATGAAGCACTTTCGCCAGTTTCCGCTGCTAGGAGCGCTCCTTCTGGTGGACGGCCTACCTCCAACCCCCGGCACCTTTTGGGAGCCTGGCGATAAGCTCGTTAACCTCGATCTGGCCGAAACATATCGTGCGATTGCGGAAGGCGGAGCAGATGCCTTTTATAGAGGCCCAATTGCTCATGCAATCGCATCAGAGATGTCTAAACATGGAGGAATCCTAACTTATGAAGACCTGGCTACGTATAGTTCTGAAGTCAAGGTTCTGGAAGAAAAGGACTTCCTGACATATCGCGGCCTGCGCTACACGCCGGGCAGCTCACGCGTCGTTGTCCAGTTTCTGAACGTGCTGGAGAATTTCGACTTGGCTGGCTTGGAGCCACACAGTCCGACATTTTGTCATCTAATGCTTGAAGCAATGCGCTGGACCTGGGTCAACCACTTCGCCTTTGCGCTCGAACCTGGCCTGTTGACCAAGGCCCATGCCGACGAGGTGGCGGACCGCATTCGTCTGGACCAGGCGTCGCACGACGTCCGCCCTCTGGACCCTCAGCCCTATCAGCGCCCAACACGCCCGTCCGACAGGCTGGCTTCAGGTGCCGCGCAAGCTGGCAGCGACCCCTGGCTGTTCGGGGAGACCAATACTACGACTTTGGCTGCCGCGGATTGTCAGGGCAATGTTATTAACATCCTTACCAGCTTGGGGAATGCATTTGGATCGAAAGTCGTCGTTCCAGGCACAGGGATCGTTCTGAATGACCACATGTGCAGCTTTGATCCCATCCCTGGCCGGGCCCTATCCCTTGGCCCTACTCGGCGGCCAGCGCGCGGCACGCATTTGCCACTGTTCTTTCGCGACGGGAAGCCCTGGCTGGCTTTGAGTGCTTCGGGGGCCCGGCGCAGTATGAGTTCCGTGTTTCACGTATTGGCACACAGTATAGACTTCGACATGGGCTTGCAAGAGGCCATTGAGACACCGCGAGTTTGGCCAGAAGCCTTGTATCCGGAGGCATTTCTCGACTCGCGCATTCCTAAGAGCACACAGCAAGCCTTGGCCGAATTGGGGCACCGGACAGTGAGCTTGGACCCTTTCACAAGCGGCGGCTTTGGTCGCCCCACCGCAGTCAGTATTGCTGCCTCGGGCAGACTTCTTGGGGGTGCGGATCCTATGTACTCGACCGAAGTGGCGGGTTTCTGATATGTAAAGGTTTTTTCTTTCCCCTTCGGCAAGTTTACTGCTGTGACTAAGGGCGACTCCCCCATACGCGACATAGAAGCCTAGACCTAATATAAGTTCAATTTGATACCAAGAGTTTTCGTATTCTGGGTTGAGTTCAGATTTAGGCCATAGACGAGACACCACTCTTTCGGGATGTGCATTGATACGGTTGATGAAGGCTTTGCAAGCATCGAATAGGTGGCGCATGGACGGATGGCAGTGGTTGTGTGTGACCTCTTCTCGCATCCAGCGCCAGAGATTCTCAATCGGATTGAGGTCGGGACTATAGGCAGGCAGCGGGAAGAGAGTGAGACCGAGTTTGGCAGCAGCAATCTGAACGGCTTTGGCTCGATGCCAAGTGGCGCCGTCCCAAATGATGACGACAGCGCCCATCGGCCAGCCAGTCAGCCATGCGCTGCAAGAACTGAATCGTGTGTTCTTTGTTACAACTGCCTTCGTTCCAGATGAAACACTGTCCTGCGCCAAAATCGTAGGCGCCATACCAGTTAATGCGATCCGAGAGCGGAGCAGAGTCACCCGATAGGCAAGATTCGAACCCGGCTTCTTCTCTCTTCCACGACAACCAAAGCGCCGGAAGCCAGCTCGGTATCATGCTGGCGGAGGGCAGCGAGGATCACGTCACCAAGCCGGTCCGGCAATACATCTGCAGCACGGACCTGGAGCACACTCGGCCCGGTTGCGTGGGATAGAGCCAGCATGGTGCCAAAATCCAGATCGTGCGTAAACACGACATATTGGTGAGCTACGGCCCACTCCATGATGGACGCGTCGCTGGCCCGTGGGTCGCCAACCGTGGACCAGTGAACCGCCGACCACCCATTGCCCTTCAGCAGCGACACCCAGTCAGGCGACAGGTTCATATCGACCACGAGTTTTACGGTCATGGGTGGGAAAGCTGAACCTCCCGCTCTTCCAGCCTCCATGCCGCAAAGGCTAACGATTGGTCGATAACTTATAGTTCAAGGTACGGGTACG
>VYDA01000003.1 GCA_009843665.1 Caldilineaceae bacterium SB0675_bin_29
GCGGTCATGCTTTTGCCGCAGCCGCTTGCGCCGACAACGCCGACGACCTGGCGGCGGCGGACGTCGAGGTCGACGCCATCGACGGCGCGCACGGTGCCTTCGTCGAGGGCGAAGTGCGTTTTCAGGTCCCTGATTTCCAGCAGGATATCCTGCGGTCCCGCTCCGTTTTCATCTAACGCCATAGCGTGTAACCCTTGTGGTAAACGGCTGGCGACCGGCGCTGCCGCTGGCTTGTGCAAACTGGCCGCGGACTAATGGTACGGGTCGGCGGCGTCGCGCATGCCATCGCCCAGGAAGTTGAACATGAGAACTGCGATGACGACGAAGACCACCGGCCAGAGTGTCCAGGGCGTCTGGGCGACCGACATGATATCCTGCGCGTCCTGGAGCATGACGCCCCAGCTTATGGTGGGCGGCTGGAGGCCGATACCGAGGAAGCTCAAAGCGGTTTCACCCAGGATCATGAAGGGGACGGCAATTGTGAGCTCGACGATGATGAAACTGGTGAAGCCGGGGAGCAGGTAGCGGGTAATAATTGACCACTGGTTTTCGCCGTCGAGCCGTGCGGCCATGACAAAGTCCTCTTCGCGCAGGCTGAGGATTTTACCGCGTACGATGCGGGCCAGCCGCGTCCAGTTGAGGATGGAGAGGATGATGGTGATGGCGAAATAGAGGCGCAGGTTGGGCCAGTCCTGGGGCAGGGCGGCGGCGAGCGACATCCACAAGGGGATGGTAGGCAGGGCGTAGAAAATGTCGATGAGGCGCTGGATGACTTCATCGATGGCGCCGCCAAAGTAGCCGGAGATACCGCCCAGGAGCACACCGAAGATGGCGGTAAGGGCGACACCGATCAGGCCGATGGTCAGGGAAATACGGCCGCCATAGATGATGCGGGAAAAGATATCGCGGCCGATGCGGTCGGTGCCGAAGATGAAGAGCGGCATCGTATCCTTCTCGGTGCCGAAGAGGTGCAGGTCCGACTCGATGAGGCCCCACATTTTGTAGGAATCGCCGCGCACGAAAAGTCTGATGGTGTTTGGCTCGGCGGCGTTGGCCCTGTAGATGGGGCGGGCGGTTACGGGATCGCGGCCGCGCACGATGGTGTAGATGAAGGGGCCCCGATATATTTCTCTTACGACTTCGAAGAGGCGGATCCTGGTGGGCGGGGCGGAGGCGAGATCCTTATAGCGGGTCAAGGGCGCGTGGGGGGCGATGAATTCGGCAAAGAGAACGACGACGTAGAAGAAAGCGAGCACCCACATTGCGAACTTGGCCAGACTATGACGGCGGAATTTCCACCAGACGAGCTGCCACTGCCCGGCGCGGTAGAAGTCTTCGGACTCGGAGAAGGTGGTAGCCGGGCTTGGCGGCGTCTCGACTGTGCGCGGGCGCGGGTTGAGCAGCCTCAGGATATTGGCGACGATTGAAGTCATGGTGTGAGTTACATCTCCTCCACGCTGCCAAACCGGATGCGCGGGTCGACGGCTGCCAGAGCGATGTCGGCCAGGAGGCTCCCGACGAGGGCGAGGGTTCCTACGAGCAGGATGATGCTGCCGGCCAGGAACATGTCCTGAGAAAGCAGGGAGCGATAGAGAACGACAGCGGCGGTAGGCAGGTTGAGCACGATCTCGACAACGGTACCCCCGGAGATGATCCAAGGCAACAGGAAGCCGAGGGAGCTGATAAGGGGGTTAATGGCGATGCGTACAGGGTAGTTCATGAGGACGGCGAACTCGGACAGGCCCTTGGAGCGGGCGACAGTGACGTACTGTTTGCGCAACTCATCGAGCATGGTGGCGCGCATGATGCGGATGATATGGGCGGTACCGCCGATTCCCAAAATGAGAACGGGCACCCAGATGCGGGTGAGCATGTTCTGGAATTTGGCGATGCTCCAGGGTTGGAGCTCGAACTCGGGGGAGAAGAGCCCTCCCACTTTGAGGCCGAACCAGGCGAAGGAGAAGTACATGACGACCATCGCCAATAGGAAGCCTGGCACTGCCAGGCCGACAAATCCGATCATGGTAAAGAGGTAGTCGGTGAAGGTGTACTGGCGTACCGACACGTAGATGCCGATGGGGACTGAGACTGTCCAGACAAAGACGGTAGTGAGGATGGCCAAGAGGAAGGTGAGGGCCATCTTGTCGCCGATGACCTCTTTGACAGGTCTGCCCCACTGGAAGGACTGACCGAATGAACCTTTGAGCAGGATGTTCTGGAGCCAGGTCAGATACTGGACGTGCATGGGCCGGTCGAGGGCGTACTGTTTCATGAGGCGCTCGACTTCGGCTTCGTCTACATCGCGGCCGGATGCCCGCAGTGCGTTGATGTGCTCGGTCAGATAGTCGCCTGGGGGAAGCTGGATGATAAGAAAGGCGACGAGAGAGAGCAGGAACAGCAACGGAATCATACGCATGACGCGCTGGATGATGTAGACGGTCATTGGGAACTCCTTGAGAGGAGAGAGTGAAGAGGAGAGTGTAAACTCTCACTCCTCACTCCTCTCTACTCACTTCTTGCAGTTTACGAGACGCCGCCTTCGTAGTAGAAGGCTTCGGGGTGGTAGGTGGAGATGCCGTAGGTATCCCAGCCGACGGGTTTGCCTGCGGCGGGCAGGTTGCGCATGGTCTTGGGGAAGATGAGCGGCGCCGGGCTCTCGGAGACGGAGCCGACGGCCAGCGGGTTATCGGCCAGCCAGTCGAAGATCTTCTTACCGGCAGCCACGCGCTCGGCATCATCGATCACGGTGTTCATGGTGTTGTAGTGGTCGTAAAGGGTCTGGATGGCGGCCGGCGGCTCTTCGCCGTCCTGGCCGTTGCTCCTGAACCAGCGCCCCCACTCGGGAGCTGGGCCGCCCTGGCCGATGTTGGTGGGGATGAACCAGCGCATTTCGACCGGCAGCAAGGTATCGGTGCAGCGGTCTGCGTGCCAGCAGCCGCAGTGAACCAGGCCCTGGCTCCAGCGCTCGTTGTAGAGCGAGATCTGGATTTCCTTGGTGGAGGCTTCGATACCGACCTCGCGCCAGAAGGTAACGACGATCTCGGTGAACTCGTGGGTGGCGACGCCAACGCGCGGCCCGGCGTGCTCGATGTTGAACTTGAGCACATCGCCGTCAGGGCGCAGGCGGAAGCCGTCGCCGTTGCGCTCGGTCAGCCCCATGTCGTCGAGCAACTGGTTGGCCAAGTCGGGGTCGTATTGGGACCAGTTTTCGGCATATTTCGGTTCGTAATACTGGGAGTTGGGCATCGGCGCCAACTGGCCCATCTTAGCAAGGCCGAAGAAGAGATTCTGGTTGATCTCCTCACGGTCGATGGCGACGTTCAGCGCTTTGACGAAATTGGGGTGCTGCACGATTTCACGCAGCACGAGGTCTTCGGTCAGCGTGTGGCAGGGATAGAGCGTGTAACGGTCGGTCATGCAGCTGGTGTAGTCCATGACCTGGTAGTGCTGGTTGGGCTCGTTTTCCTTGTAGAGGGGATAGCGGGCAATCGAGACATCGTGCGGGCCGACGTAGTCGAGCTCGCCCTGGATGGTCTTCTGTGTGGCGATGTCGTGGTTGGCCACGAAGTCGATGCGCAGATCTTCGACGTAGGGCAGCTGCTGGCCGGAGGTATCGACCTTCCAGTAGTAGGGATTCCTCTTCATGAGCACGAGGCCCTGCTGCGGCTCCTGGTCAACGATCCAGGCGGAGAGCATGGGATACTCGGGTGAGTTGGGCCGTGTGCCCCAGACGCTGCGGCCACTGCGGACGTTGCTGAGGAGCTGCACCCAGGTCTCATACTCGGATTCTTCGAGCATGGCGGCCAGGTCGCCCTCGTCGGCGAAGTCAGCGTGGAACTGCTTGAGGTAGTTGCTGGGCAGCAGGAAGTCGCCCTGAATACGGCGGGTCAGGTAGGCGGGGAAGTTGCCGAAGGGGGCGGCGAAAGTGACGGAGAAGCTGTAGTCGTCGTGAATGTCGAGGACCATGTTCTCGCCGCCGTGGCGGTAGACCCACCAGACGCTGGAGGCGACCTCGGGATGGGTGGCGACGGAGTTCCACCAGAAGTCGACGTCGCCGGTGGTGACGAGGTCGCCGGTGGACCAGCGCATACCCTCATGCAGGTGGAAGGTGTAGTGCGTGGCGTCGTCGCTGATTTCCCAGCTTGCGAAGAGGTTGGATTTGATGGTCTTGAGATCCTGGTCGGAATAGGTCAGCATACGTTCGGAGAACCAACCGTACTGGCTGACGAAGCTGGAGGGATCGAGGTGAATCTGGCGTACGAGGCCGCCGTACTCGCCGATTGACTCGCGCGGCAGGACCAGAGGCGAAACGGGCAGGCGTTCGGTGACGGGGGGCAGGTCACCATTGGCGACCATTTCGGCGAGGCGCGGTGATTCCGAGTACTGGGAGGGCGCTTCGGCGTCTTCCATGACGGTCTGGGCGGGCGCCTCTTCCTCAGCGGCCGGCGCGGCGGCCGGCTCCTCGGTAATCACCTCCGGCTCGGGACCTCCGCAGGCAGCCAGGACGACGGCTGCGGTTGTCGCTCCCGACAGCTGCAGGAAGCGGCGGCGATGCATCGTTCGTTGGGTCATGCTTTCCTCCTGGGTTGAAGCAGTGAATTTTTGTAGATGATGGATCTAACCACCGGCAAAATCGAGTTGTATAGCCTGGTCAGCATGGACGACGACCATTTGTGTAGCGGGCCAGCCGTCTGTCACGCAGTTGGGGCCTTCATAATGGTTGGCGTTGTGCAGCGGTTGGGCTTCGCCGTTGACGAAGAGCGGCCCGCTCCAGGCGAAGGTAACGGTGTCGCCCTGCAGAGGGCGATAGGAAACAGAAAGACCGTCACAGTCTAACCGGGCGGCCAGGACGCGTTTGCGGAATTCGGCAAAGGAGCCATAGTCGGCCTTGCGGCCCATCTGGCAGATCCAGGCGACGTTGTGCCCGGTCGCGCGCAGTTCGCGGGAGGCGGCGGGACCTTCCTGGACAAGCGCGATGGGTTGTGAGCAGCCGAGGGCGATATAGGCGTCCCCCTTGGCGGCGAAGGCCCACTCTTTGCCTATCTGATGCTCGTCGAAGGCGAAGGCGGGGAAGTAGGCGCGGGTGAAGCCGAAGGGATCGGAATCGGGCAGGTTGTAGAGGGCGATGAGGAGGTCGCGGTGCTGGGCGACGCGGGGCAGCAGCCCGCTGCGCCAGTAGCTGTCTCTGTGGGCGTCTTGATCGGGGTCATGTTCGCCGGGGTGGTTGACGAAGACGATGGCGTCGGCATCCAGGGTGGCCTGCCAACTCTGTCCGCCCTGGCCGGGCTGACCGGGTTGGAAGTCCTGCGCGCTGCTGAGCAGATAGTCGGGCGTTCTGTAGATTGCTTTGTGAAGCGATTGCGGGGGTTTGTGCTGCTCTGCTTCCTGCGCCTCTTCGCACCCGGCGGCAACTGCGTGGCGTTCGCTGGCCCACATGGTGTCGGGGCCAGGCAGGGTTGCCAGGGAGGCGATGAGGTGGGGGTGCGCATAGTTCTGGCAGCAGCAGAGGCTTATTGGCGCGGCGAAATGCCAGTTCCAGGCGCCGACACCCCACATGAGGCGGGCAACGCCGGCAAGGGGCGACACATGTCCGCTTGGGACGACGCCACCGTTTTCAGCCGTGATCTGGGCGGCGCCGTAGACACCCTGGAAGGAGTCCAATGCCAGGGTCACCAGGACTTTGTCGATCATTACTGCGGCCAAGTCCCAGATCTCCTGCGAATCGGCGAGATCGATGAGGTGGGCGAGGGCGGTCAGGAGTTGGGCGAGGCTGTGGCTTGATGAATCGGCTAAACCGGCGGCGGCGGCGTGCTGGAGGCGGCGGGTTACGGCTTCTTCGGCGCGCTGGCGGTGCCACCGACCGGCGTGCTGGCTGCAGGGGAAGGTGTGTTCGGGGTAGAGTTGCCCGGCGAGGAGTTCACTGGCTGCGAACAGCAGCTCTTCGGTGTCGCCGAGGGTTTTGCCCGTTCTCTGTGCATAGGCCTGCCTGCAGTAAGGGAAAGAGGAGAGGCAGTCATCGAGCTGCTGTCTGATCTCGGTGGGGAATTGGTCGTTTTCGCCGTAGCGGGCAACCATGCCGAGCAGCATGGTCAGGCGGGTGAGGTGATCCTCTTCCAAGGCTGCGACGGTCTCGATGGCGGGAGAGAATTTTCTGGTGGTGATGCGATCCCACCAGCCGAGGGTCATCTTTGCGATCTCGGAATAGAGGCCGTCATCGTGGGTGACGGCGTGGCGCAGGAGCTCGATCTGGCGTTCGACGAAGGTGCCGTAGGGGGCGGTGCGATAGTCTGAGCGTACGGCTGAGAGCGGGATTTTGCGCTGGACGCGTACGCCGCGGACATAGTACTCGCTGGGGGAGGGCAACAGAATCAGTACGTATTCGCCGTCGGGGATCGAGACGGCCGAAGCCAGCGTGCGGTCGCCGTTGTCGCCTTCCCTACCTTCGGAGTCAGCGTAGATGCGGCCGTTGGACAGTTGCAGACGGGCGTTATAGTCGGCCGGGGCCTCCAGCTTACGCGGCCAACGCAGGACGATCCTGTCCTCGTGGGCGTAGACGTCTTTTTCGAGATGGAGCTGTTCGAAGAAGGACTCGAAGAGCTGGTAGCGGTCAGCCAACTTCGCCGCGTTTTCGGGGGAGTCGGCGGTGGGGGAAACGGTGTCGGAAGTGGGCTGATGAGCGCCGTTGCTCCGTGTTTCGGTTGACAAAGGTAGTTCGTCCTGGTTGTTGACTCGGGTCGTCAAAGAAAGATGGGGCTTCGCTGCTGACAGGCAGAGGCGCGTTGACCTTCACGGATGGCAAAAGCAAAGGAAATTCCAGCTTGCCATGGGAAGGGCAAGAGATGGATCCGGTTTCGCTGAATGCGCCCCAGTTCGAAAGGGGCGAAGGTATTGCGCTGGCGATGAGGGGGGAAGCTCAGTCCATTCGTTGGGGGCGAATTATATAATTTCCGGCAGTGATATTACAAATCAGAGTGTGTTTGTATGCGCGCTTGGGCTTTGTAGATCGGATTGGGGACAGTTGGGG
>VYDA01000550.1 GCA_009843665.1 Caldilineaceae bacterium SB0675_bin_29
TGGCCGATTGCGACATGCTGCCGTTCGTCGGCCATGTCGTAGCTGACGAACTGGGCCGAGAGGCGGTCGCCAGTTTCGGCGTAGGCGGCCATCTGCACGTGACGGTGGGGGAAGGCGTGCGTCTCGTTGCCCATGGTGAGGAGACAGTACTGGGTGGCGGCGTCGTACTGGCTGCGCCAGGTGTAGATACGCGTGTTCTGGGGAACCTTGGTATAGTCGCGCCCGTGCTGGGCGAGCCATTCGATGCCGAGCTTGCAGTGCCGGGTCTCGTCGTAGCAGTGGCGGGCGCTGTCGTAGGTGAAGGCCCAAGGCATGTCGGGCGTCAGGTGGATGATGAGTGCGACAGTTTCGGCGGCGAGCATCTCCTGGCTGTAGCTTTCGAAATCGCGCAGACGCTGGGTTGCATGATCGACATCGGTAATCCGTTTGCCGGCGTCGCGGTTGACAAGGCTGAAGCGGCTGTCGCGGGCGGCGTCGCGGGGGCAGTCGAATGTTTTGCGGCAGGCGGCGGGCGCCGGCGTCTCGCGCCGGTCTTCGCGGCCAGAGACGCCTCCGGCTGCCGCCAGCAGGCCGGCGATGTAGCTTTCCCATTCGCCGGGCGCATGGTCTGCCAGCGCCTCTTCCGCCCAGGTGAGTTGCAGTTCTTCATCGATGAGGATGTGCTTGAAGGCGTAGAGGGTCGGCGCGTCGGGATTGGCGAAGGTCTGATCGCAGTGCCAGCGATATGTGTCGACGAGAGCCGACTTGATCACGCGAAAGAGGCCGGCCAGCAGGTCGGCTTCGTTGGGCGCGTGGAGGGCTTCGGCCATCAGGTGTTCGAGTGCGTCGTCACCGGGTGGGCGGAAGGCAGGTGTCTGGATCTCACGCAGGCGCTGGTAGAGATGCTGTACGTGCTGGGCATCTTCCCAGAGCAGGCGTCCCATGGCCAGTTTCCAGTCCATGTTGGCCGTACCGGGCAGCCAGGCGGCCAGAATGCGGAGTGTCTCATATTCGATAAAGCGGTAGCGGTTGAGCAGTTGCTTGTTGTGAGCGAAGTCGATCTGCTCCGGCGGGGACAGTACCTGCATTATCCTCCTCCTTACTCGATTTCCATAAGCGCGGCTGCATTTCCGTAGAAGATGTCATCCACTTGGCGCTCGCTCAGCTTCAGCCGGTCGCAGGCGAGGCGGATGCTGCGCAGCGACTCGAGGCCGATCAGGACGGGCTTTAGCGAGATGTGCTTCTCTTCGACGTCCATCTCGTCTGCATAGAGCCAGTGGAAAGAGTCGCCGATGGCAACGCAGCGGCCGCGCGTGTGGCTGACATGGAAGTCGGTCCCATACATGAGCTTTTCGTGGCCCATTGTTTCGACGATGGCTTCGAAGGCGCCGGCCTCGGTTACGGCGGATGTGTCGAACCAGACGTTGTCGAGGCCGCGCAGGCTCTCGATGCCCTCAATGGTATGCCAGGGGTTGAAGCCGCGGGCGGCGTGGGCGAGGATCAGCCGCATGTTGGGATAGGACTCGCAGTAGCGGCGGATCGCGGTCTGGTTGACCGGGTCGGCGAGGGCGCGATCGCGTACCATGTGCAGGGTGATGGTCAGCCCCAGCGTGTTGGCGGCGGCGACGTGCTCGTCGGGCAGATAGGCTTCGATGGGCGCCGTCCAAGTTGGATCGCCGGCAGTGTAGGAGCCGGCGCCGGACTCGGGGGTGCCGAGGCGCGGATTCAGCGGGGCCATGGTGTGGTAGCATTTCAGGCCTGTCATGCCCAAGCGGCGGACTTCGTCAAGAATGGTCTCGGCGTCCATGTCGGGGGAGATGATCATCTGGCCGCGCGATTTGGCCGCCAAGGGCGAATCGCCTTGTAATTCTGCGCTAATGAATTCATTGTTGGCCTGACGGTCGCCGAGAAAGACGAGTCCGAAGAAGAGGCCGCCCACGACGCGCCCTCCCGGATGCAGCCACTCGGAATAGTGCGCGAATTCGGCCAAGCCCAAGCGGGGCGGTGTGGTTTCCAGACCGGCGCGGGGAACGCCGTCCGGATAGTGCTCGTGGCAGAAGAGATGCGCGTGGGCGTCGATGATGCGGTCAGGCAGGAAGGGGAGGATCTCCCTTTCGAGAAATTGCTGATCTTCCTCTTTGAACTCGTGCGAAAACATGGCAGTTATCCAGTAGCCTACTTTCTGTGGGAGGGTTCCTCGCAGGATGTTGTCCTAGCGGACCTGGCGGCGGAAGGGTTCTTTTTTGAGACTGACGGTGAGAAGGTCGTCGATATTGCCGTTTTCCAAACCGGCGCGAACGACCTGAAGGGACTCGGCTGCCGCTTCACCAGTCAGGCGGATATCCTCATCGGTGTGGGCGAGGGTGGCCTTGAAGCTCATGTAGGAGTGCACTCCGCGTTTGGCCATCTCCTGGATGAAGAGGGTAGAGACCTTGCGGGGATCGACGTCGTCGGGCGTGTTGATGGTGACGGTCGGACCGGTGTGCAGGCCGGTACAGGCGCCGTCCAGACCGGAATCCGCGATCGCCTGGTTGAGAGCACTACGCAGCTTTTCGCCGATTTCTTTGAAGCGCCGAGGAGATTGGCGGCGTTTGAGTTCGCGAATGGTTGCGAGCGAGGCTGCCAGCCCGATGTTGTCGCTCCAGTATGAACTGGAGATGAACATGTGCTTGGCCGGTTCCATTACTTCGCGCGAACCGACTACGGCGCCCATGGGGTAGCCGTTCGACATCGATTTGGCGACGACTGTCATGTCCGGGGTGACGCCGACGGCCTCCTGCACGCCGCCGACGGCGATGCGCCAGCCGCAGGAGACCTCGTCAAAGATGAGGACGACGCCGTGATCGGCAGCCAGCTGCTTTACCGCTTCCAGGTAGCCAGAGGGCGGCAGCTCTGAGCGGGCCGGCTCCATCATGATGGCGGCGACCTCGCCGGCATGTTCGTCGAGAAGCGCGGCCAGCATCTCCAGGTCGCCGTAGATGAAGGGGATGACGGTGCCTTCGAGGGCTTTGGGTACGCCGATCGGCTCGATGCCGGCAAAGGGGTATTCGCCGCTCTCGGGGTTGACGCCGTAGTTGGCGGCCTGGTACCAGTCGTGCCAGCCGTGGTAGCCGCAGAAAAGGATCTTGTCCTTGCCGATGGTGCCGCGGGCGATGCGCACGGCCATGGCGCAGGCATCGCCGCCGCCCTTGCAGTAGCGCACCATTTGCGAACTGGGGATGGTGTCATTGAGCTCCTCGGCCAGTTCGATTTCGAGGGGGCTGTTGGTGGAGAAGAGGCTGCTGCGGTCGATCTGCTCTTTCACAGCCGCGTCAACGACATCATCGGCGTGGCCCAGGATGATGGCGCCGACCGCGCTCATCCAGTCGATATACTCGTTTTCGTCGACGTCGATGAAACGAGAGCCCTTGGCGCGCTGGGCGTAAATGGGGCTGGCGCCGTGCGCGAACTGGTCGGCGCGGCGGCTGATCAGTTGTGTCCAGCCGGGAATCAGCTCGCCGGCCTGGTTGTAGAGATCGAGCGAACGGGAAACATCGTGTTGCGCCGAATTTGGGAACGAGGTCATTTTGCCCTCCGTTTTTCGCGTGGGCGGACGCTGTGCCCGCGACACGAGGTCAGATTCTACTCCTGCCAGTTGAAGATCACGCCGAGCATGTTCTTCTCGCGATGGTAGGCCATTTCGTAGGCTTCGACCATCTCGCTGTAGTGATAGCGGTGGGTGATGAGGCGGCTCGGTTCGAGCAGGCCGCCGGCCATAAGGGAAACGACGTGGTCGGCGATGTTGTCCCAGGCGTAGCGGTCGGCTGTGTTGTAGGGATCGGAGCCGCCGTGGGGATAGAGATAGCCGGTCCGTTCGGAGACGGCGATCACCGAGGTGCCTTTGTTGTAGAAGAGCTCCATGGCGAGCGGGTTGAAGTCCAGCGGCGGTTCGCCACGGCCGAGCAGGCTGACGACGGAGACGCGGCCGCCGGGGCGGACGATCTCCATGGAGGTGCGGAAGGCGGGCCAGGGATTGGCGGTAAGGATGACGAGATCGATGCCCTGGCCGCGGGTGAATTCGTCTAGTTTGGCCTCGAGGTCAGGATCGTTGTAGAGGAAGTTGGCGTGTGCACCCATCCTGTCCGACATCTCCATGCGGACGGGGCTGTTGGCAATGCCGACGACGCGACCTCCGAAGAGCGGGCCCAGAGCGATTGCTCCAAGGCCAAGAACACCGACCCCGACAACGGCTACATTTTCGCCGGGGCGGAACTGGGCTTTGTGGTAACAGTGGGCGCTTAGTGCATATAGGTGGGCGTAGACGGCATCCTCGTCGGCGACGCCATCTGGGATGGCTACGAGGCTCTGCGACTCGGCCATGATGTATTCGGACTGGTGGGGGGCGCGGGTGACGACGCGGTCGCCGACTTTCACGCGGGGGACCTTGCTGCCGGCGGCCTGCACGATACCCAGATTGCTGTCGCCTACCCAGCGAGGGTAGCCGGGCGCGCCGGGAACCCGATCTGCCCCTTCGTAATTGCCGCGGTCGGTGCCGATCTTGAGCGCGGAGATGCGGGTTTTCACCCAGATTTCGTCGTCGGCGAGCTGGCTGGTGTCCAACTCCTCTTCTTCGATTCGCAGATCGCGAGGGCCATGCAGGACTGCTATTTTCATGCTCGTTTGCCTTTCACGATTATCACCGGGTGTGCTTGCAGGGCCGTGTCATGCGCCGGGTACGCCATCCAAGTCTTCACTACAATCTTTCAACACGTTCATCAGACTGAAATCTCCGCCCCAGGGGACCATCTGCGCTCCCTTATCGCGGTAGCGTTTGATTTCGTCCACTGATGCGGCGGTGATGCCCCAAACTTTTCCATGCTTTTCGGCCGCGGCGGCGACGGTATCAATCGCTCTTTCCATGGTCAATTCGCCGTTTCCCTGCGTTGCGATGCGCAGTGAAAGATCGGAGGGCCCGATGAACAGGCCGTCGATGCCCTCGATGGAGGCGATCTCTTCGGCGTTGGCCACAGCCTGGAGGGTTTCGACCTGTGTTATGAGGAAGGTCTCCTGGTTGGAGTCGGCGTTGTAGTTGCTCTGAGGGTCCCAGGCCCCGATACCGAAATCAGCGTCAAGGCCGGCTCCGTCCATGCCGCGGTTGCCCAGCGGCGGAAACCTGACGGCCTGGACCACATCGGATGCTGTCTGCGGGTCGGAGATCAGGGGCATGAGGAAGCCGCTGGCGCCGTCTTCCAGGTAGCGGTACAGCTTGGTTCGCTCCAGGGTAGGGGGCCGGACCATGCAGTCGATGTCGTTATGATAGCACATCATAATGATGGCCTGTACCTCACGTGCGTCCATAGCGCGGTGTTCGAGGTCAAACCAGATGCCGTCGAAATTGTAGCGGGCTGCGTAGCGGATGTAGAAGGGCAGGTAGTGGCCGAGGCCGCAGACGCGGGCGAAGCCGTCATTGCGGAACTTCTGAAGCATCTTGCTCTTGCGCATGTCGATTCCTTTGTGTGACAGCATGTATCGCGCCGCCGGTTACGACGCTGGTTTGGTAGCCGGCTGGGTCAGGCTGGGCCGGGATCGATTCTGGCCCAGTGTATGTCCATGGCTTCGTCTGTTCCCGCGTAGTAGACGACCAGAACGGTTCCGTCGGCCAGTGTCTCTGCATAAGGCAGGCCGAAGGTCCACAGACTCATTTCAGAGAGCGTCTCGCTCGTGCTTTCGGTGGGGTCGCCAGGGAGTTGCTCCTGGTTGTAAATGACGACCTCGGTCGCCGGGTCAAAAGGGGCGTCGATGGCCGGGGCAAGACGGGCGCGGATCGAGCGGGTGCCGAACCGGTCCACATAGGACAGGAGGACACGGCCGTCGGCCAGCATGGCAGGGCGAGCGGCCTGGTCGGCGATACCGAGGTCTTCGGCGTCAGTCCAGGTACGGCCGCTGTCGGCGCTGATGCGGCGGTGGATGTTCAGGTAGCGAGCCGTTTCTGTGTCGTAGGTCCAGGCGTAGGTAGCGACGCGTCCGTCGGGGGCGACGCCGACGCGCAGATCCCAGTTGAAGATGCGGCCGCTGGGGTCCTCCCCGGCAACGACCGGCTTTTCCCAGCTTGGGTCTACAGCCAGCTTACCTTCGGGGCCAGGGCTTGAGGAGGACGTCTGATAATCATGGCGGTGCATGAAGACGACCTTCTGCATCCAGGGAGAGGCGTCTTCGTAATGTTTATTGGTCTCGATGCTCAAGGCCAGAGAGCCGTCGGCCAGCATGAGGACGGGCGCGGTGAGGCTGGGGGGTCCAATCTCCTCAGGCATGGGGACGAGCCGCCAGGGAGACCAGGTCCGGCCGTTGTCGTTCGAGTCGGCGAGGAGGACCTGCATGGGGAGGCAGCCTTCGGTCTCCTCATTGAAGAGGCCGCCGCCGGGCCAGGTTGTACGGTCGATCCACATGGAGGCGCCCAGCAAATGGCCGGGAGAGAGTTCGGTCATATAGATGACGCGCAGTGAACCGTAGAGGCCATCGAGGGTCGGGTTTGCGACCGGATTCCAGGGCTCGCTCCAAGTGCGGCCGCCGTCGGTCGAGCGGACGAATTCGACGGTTTCGTCGTCCGAGTCCTTGGTTGAGCCGGTGCGGTAGGTGGCTACAAGCGTACCGCTGTCGAGGGCGATGACGGTGGGAAAAGTGAGGATAGCGCGGGATGTGCCGGGCTGGCCGCGGCTGACAGTACCGCTGTCGGTGATGTGCATTGTGGTGTCTACTCTGCGTCTGTTTGTGGTTGGAACAGCGGCGTTTCTGCGCCCACTGGAATCGTGGTGGACCGAATAGGGGTATCCTACACCAGTTTGGCGCGCAATGCACAACGACAGTTGCCTCCATAAGGAAAAGGCGTCTGGCCCGCCACAGGCGTTTTCTACTTCACTTGCGACTCGGAATGGGAGTTGCTTGATGGGGAGAGCAATGATATGCGATCCAGGTTATCGCTCACAGAGTAGAAGTGGGTGCAGTTCAATTTTGGGGCGAGAAAAGTCAGGTGAGGGCATCGTGCGAGCGGTGGCTGGCGTTGTTTGC
>VYDA01000610.1:0-4381 GCA_009843665.1 Caldilineaceae bacterium SB0675_bin_29
ATGATGGGCTGGACGAGCGCCGGAATGTAAAGGGGGTCATGGGAGCAGTCTGCGTCGATGAAGACGAGGATATCGCCGCTGGCGCGGGCGATGCCGACGCGGATGGCGTCGCCCTTGCCTTTGCCGTTATCCAGAACCACGGTCGCACCAAGTTCGGCGGCGATGTCCCGCGTATCGTCGCTGCTGTGGCCGTCGACGACCAGCAGCTCGTCGGCATAGGGCGCGGCCCATTCGAGCACGGGTCGGATGTTGCGGCCCTCGTTTCGGCAGGGTACGATAACCGAAATTCGAACCTCGCGCCCATCCGGAGTCTGGCGTGTGATGGCAGTAGACCGGGCGGGCTGAGTATACCAGTTGGGCAGGATATCCGTCACGGATCTTCTCAGAAAAGCAGCAAGATGAACTGGCCGCCGTTTGACAGGCCGCTGGGCCCTACTTTAGCAGCATTCAATATCGATGCCAAGCCTCGGTGCCACCATTCCGCAGGACTTGACCGGCGACAGACGATGAATCAGAGGGCACAGTTGCCTGTCTCTGAAGGCAGATGCCGCTGCGGTCAGAGACAGGTTCAAGCAGCACATTGGACGGGATCGGACGACCATGACCAGATGTGATCCAATCGAAGGGGCGGCAGCGGCGGCGCGGACCGTCGGCATTGACCCGTATGAGGGCATGCAGATCATCGGCGCGGCGCGCCTGGCCGACCGCCATCATCCGCCCTTCGACCTGGGGCGGCCGGCGCTGGTGCTTGACATCACCGATGAGCCGACTGCGCAGGGGGTGCGTGCGGTGCTGGGCAATGCCTACCCCGATGACCACCCGCTGCAACTTATCTGCCTGGAAGGGAATGGAGCTCGCTCTGCGCGCGTTATACCTCTGGCAGATCTCGCTGCGCCAGCCGGCTTTGGCGAGGACGCCTGCCTGTACGTGCCCGCCCTGCACCATGGCAGCTATGCCGATCTGCAGGAGGTAATGGCACACCTGCGGGCACCTTACGGCTGCCCCTGGGACCGGGAGCAGACTTTGGCGAGCACGCGGGCCTTTCTTCTCGACGAGGTAGGTGAGGCGCTGGAGGCGATGGACGGCGAGGATGAGGTTCATATCGCCGAGGAGTTGGGTGATGTGCTTGGGATCATCGCGATGATCGGGCAGATCGCGACCGAAGAGGGCCGCTTTCAAATTGCAGACGCGGTGAGGTTGAGCGTCGAGAAGCTCATCCGCCGGCATCCTCACGTCTTCGGCGAAGATGACATCGACGATATGGCGCATCTGTATACACGTTGGGAAGAGATTAAGGCGGAGGAGCGGGCGGCCCAGGACAGACCGGCGCGCGGCCCGCTGGATGCTGTGCCGGCGGCATTGCCGGCGCTGCGCAAGGCGCGCGAAATGCAGTCCAAGGCTGACAAGGCCGGACTCCTCGACCGCGTCGCGCTGGCGGAGAGCAGTACTGAGTTGGAGAGCCTGTTGCCGGAAGGCAGTGACGAAAAGGCGCTGGGCCTTCTGTTGTGGCGGCTGGTCGCGCTGGCGAACGCGCGCGGCCTGGACGGGGAGGACGCGTTACGCGCCTTCATAGGACGCTGGCGTGCAGAGAATACGCCGTAAAGTGAGGGAAAAAGAGGGCACCTGCCGGCATGGCAGTGCGCTCGATGCTCACTCTTGACTTAGTCCCTTCTTTGAAGATAAGGGACCGAACGTGCTATACTTTGGAGTGCTGGTTTGCCCCGGTAGCTCAGTGGATCAGAGCATCTGACTTCGGATCAGAGGGTCGTGGGTTCGAATCCTACCCGGGGTGCTCATGTTTGCGGCCTGTCTGAGGCTAAGCGGATTCACCGCTCTTCGATTGCCGCCCCGCGCGCTCCCACGTTGGCGTTGCGATGGAGGGGCGGCTTTTCATTGGTCCCTACGCTAGCGTAGAACCGCCAACAGCTGCTTCGGTCCGAGCTGACGGTAACGGCCGGACGGTCACCACCGGTGGCGTAGGTAGGGTGGGGCGGAATGTACCTGGCCCACCCCGCTTGAAGGCTGTTCAGCCCAGCGCGTACGGCGGACGATCTCGTTCAGCACCGGTTGCAGCGCTGCGAACTCGTCACTGTGAACGATGAAGGTAAGGACAAGAAGCCTCTCTCCGTCCGGGGACAACAGAATGACCTGCCATACTTCACTCAGAGTCGCTTGCTCACGATAGCGGATCGATACGACCTCTTCGTCAAACGGCCTGAGGCCCTGCACAATCTCAACGCTGGCAGGATCGATGCTGTATGTGTGCTCGGCGGCCATCTGCGCGTACCGTTCCAGCGTCGTCCCCTCAGCCGCAACGGAGAAGACCAGCATGAAGTTGCTTGACGCGCTCTCCGCGGGCCCAGACTGAAGGCCCAACCCGATGACAGCGTCATCGCGGCGCACACTCATCGCAGACACCAGTTCCCCCATTTCCGCAACGCCAATTCGCTCACCTTTCCGGCCTTTGACCGCGGACGAAAAGAGGGACAGGTCAACCTGCGCAGGGTGCGCCGGGTCGAAATAGTGCCATCCCGATGGAAAAGACAGCGACAAGCCGCGGGCAAGATCGTCGTAAGTCAGCCAGCCCGACGGGTCCGCCTGCAATGCACTCTCCGCATCGGCGGACGGCTTTACGAACGCACCGTATACCCAAGCCAGCCGCCCCTCGTATTCGATCTGCCACCAGTCGCCGGCTGAATTCGTGCTGATCGCAGCGTACTGCTCCCCCTCCGCGACCGTGCTAATGATGTCATAGTCGGTGCCCGGTCCCCCGCGCACGTACATTGTGCGCGTGATCGTCACTGTGGGACTGGCCAGGGGTTCGTAAGCGGGACGATCCTGCCACTGAACTCGCCGTACGACGTCGCGCAGAAACGGCTCCAGCCAGCCGTCAAACTGCTCGCTCCATATATCGAAGGTGAACAGAAGGAAGGTCCCACCGTCCGGCGAAAGCAGAGCAACTTGCCAGCCGACCACTTCCATGCCAGGCCGGGTGATGACCTTGCCTTCTTCGACGACGGCGCCGCCGCTGCGGTACCGGAGCGATGCGGTGTCCTCGCCCCAGGGCCGGAGACCGGGCCCAACCTCGACGTTTTCCAGCCTCTCGACCTCGGACTCTTCCAGGCGGGCGGCCAATTGCAGGACATACTGCTCCAGCGTGCGCCCGAAAGCCGGTACCGCGCGAATGGTAAAGCGATTGATGTAGTTCGAGGACGTATCCGGCGCGTACTGGAAGCCATATCCAACGAGTTGGCCCTCTTGACCGGCCGGGGTCAAGGAGTCGAAATAGGCAACTTGCCGTGCGAGCACAGTTTCGGCTGCGGCCGGGTCGCCCATCTGTGGCCGGAAGGAGGACAGCTCCTCCTTGGAGGAGGCGTAAAGCCACCCTTGCGGGTGAAATATCCTGAGCCTGCGTGCCGTGTCCTCGACCTCGGGCCAGTCCTGAAACGGTCCGCCGGAGGCCGCGGGTGTATCTCCGACCGGTATAACCAGGGGATTGTGGACCGGCATCATTGGGACTGCAGGCCGGGTCGAAGAATTGTATCCGCTGTCGTCCCAGCGCACGCGCTGCACGATTTCGCGCAGCACCGGCTCCACCGCTGCGAACTCGTCATTGTGAACGCTGAATGCGAGAACGAGAAGCCTCTCCCCGTCAGGGGACAGCAGAACGACCTGCCAAACTTCACTCGCGGTCGCGTGCTCTCGGTAGCGGATCGATACGATCTCTTCGTTCCACGGCCTGAGACCCTGCACCAGTTCCACGCTAGCGGGCTCGATGCTGTAGGTGTGCCCGGCGGCTGCCTGCACATAGCGTTGCAACGTCGTTCCTTCAGCCGCAACAGAGAAGACCAGCATGAAGTTGCTCGACGCCCGATCCGCCGGCCCTGATTGCAGGCCCAACCCGATCACGGCGTCCTCGCGGCGCACGCTCATCGCCGACACCAGCGCGCCCATCTCGGCTGCGTCGAGTTGACCGGCTTCGGGCTTGTAGGCCGCGGAAAAGAGTGCCAAATCGACCTGCGAGGGACGCGCCGGGTCGAAATAATGCCATTCCGATGGATAGGAAAGCGACAGACCGCGGGCTTCATCGTCATACGTCAGCCAGCCCGCCGGGTCCGCTTGCAGCGCTCTTTCCGCACCGGCGGACGGCGTTACAAAACCGCCGTAGACCCACGCCAACCGACCATCGTACTCGATCTGCCACCAGTCGCCGGTTGCGTTGGTGCTGACAGCAGTATACTGATCCCCGTCCAAAACTGTGCCGACAATGGCGTGGTCGGTTCCCGGGCCCAATCGCAGATGCATGGGACGCGTAATTGTGACTGTGGGACCTGTCGGCGGTTCTTGGTCTGGATGGTCCAGCCACTGGACTCTCCGCACG
>VYDA01000610.1:4391-7004 GCA_009843665.1 Caldilineaceae bacterium SB0675_bin_29
CTCCGCACGATGTCGCGCAGAAACGGCTCCAGCCAGCCTTCAAACTCCTCCCCCCAAATGTCGAAAGTAACCAGCAGAAAGGTTCCGCCGTCGGGGGAGAGCAGAACCACCTGCCAGCCGACCACTTCAGCGCCTGGCCGCTTGACAACCTTGCCTTCTTCTACGACAGCGCCGCCGCTGCGGTACAGAATCGATGCGGTGCTCTCGCCCCATGGCCGCAGACCGGGCCCAACTTCAACGCTCTCCAATGTCTCGATTTCAGACTCTTCCAGGCGGGCGGCCAGTTGGAGGGCATACTGCTCCAGCGATCGTCCCGCAGCCGGTACCGTTCGAATGGAAAAGCGGTTAAAGTAGGCCGGCGCTGTGTCCGGCGCATACTGGAAACCGTAACCAACAAATTGATTCTCTGGCCCTGACTTCGGCAGGGCGTCGATGTGCGCAGCCTGCTGAGCGAGCACAGATTCGGCGGCGGCCGGATCACCCATCTGCGGCTGCAGGGAGGACAACTCCTCTTTGGAGGACGCGTAGAGCCATCCACGCGGATGAAAGAGTCTAAGGCCGCGCAGCGAATCCTCGACCACAGACCAGTCCTGGTATGGACCCCTTGAGGTCGCTGGTGTATCTCCGGTTGGAATTACCAGCGGATTGTGTATTGACAGCATCGGGACAGCGGGTCGAGGATCCGGGGGTGTTTCGGAGGCCTGCTGCGCGGCCCCGACATGGGCTGAAATCGCCGAGCGGGCTTGCGAAATGACAGCCGGCTCGCCTGCGGCTACTGCTTCCGGGGCGGGGGCGGCATCCGGTCGGCGAGTGGCGCTGGACCCATAACCGGCCAGAAAAAGTGAGACGCAGGCCAGTACAGTCAGGACAAGACAGCGAATAGGGGACATTGCGAACGTACTCCCTGCAGAGAGGTCAGTGAACGGCGGTCATCTCAGTTCAGAAATGGAGTGGCTGACTACCGAACATCTTCCGTCTGCTCGACTGTGTCCACGAATTGCCCGAAGACCCATCCGGGCTGGCCGTGATAGTCGATCTGCCACCAGTTTCCCACGACATTCCTGCCGGTGATCGGGTACTGATAGCCGGGTTCGGTCGTGTCGATGACAGGGAAGCGACCGCCAGGACCGCCATAGACGTTCATGCGGCGGCTGAAAGTCAACACTGCCTGCGTGGCCGGCAGCAGGGGAGGAAGAGGAAACCTGACCACGACCTGGACGCTTCCTGCTTTGACCAGCTCGACCAGGTCATCGTATAACCAACCGGGACGGCCGTCGTTGTCGATCCGCCACCAGTCGCCGGACATATTCGTCGCCGTAATCTGATATTGCCGTCCAGGTTCAACCTAGCCGACGATAGGGTAGCTGTTGTCCGGTCCCGCGCGCAGGTTGGCTGGCCGGTTGACCATCATTGTCGCCTCAGTCACCGGCAGTAAAGGAGGGGCGAGGATTCTGACGACGGCCACCTGCACGCCGCCCACGGCAACTGTTGTGACCAACTCGCCTAAAACCCATCCGGTCTGGCCATTTTTGTCGATCTGCCACCAGTCGCCCGCCTGGTCTCTGCCCGTAATCAGATATTGCTGGCCGGCTACGACCACGCCGATAACGGGGTTACCGGCGCCAGGGCCGCTGCGCACATTGACACGCCGGTCGATCATCGCCACCGGGACCGAAACAGGTGCACCGGGGATATTGGCAGCCGCAAGTGGATCGGAGACCCAGCCGGGTTGACCGCCATAGCTGATCCGCCACCAGTTTCCCGTAAAGTCCCGCTCCAAAATCGAGAACTGCCTACCCGCTTCAATCTTGCCAACTATGGGACTGAAGGGAGCGGGCTCGTTATGGACGTACATCGTCCGATTGGAAATTGTCACTGGACCGATTCCAGGTTCTGCCCCGCGGTGGTCGCCTGCCCACTGCACACGCCTCACCATGTCAACGAGCAGCGGTTCCAACGCCTCAAACATCTCGCCAAGGATGGAAAAGGTCAAAACAAGCAGATACTCGCCATCTGGCGAGAGCAGAATAACCTGCCAGCCGGCTGTTCGGGTGCCGGTCAGAATGGATTGGGAGGCTGTCGGGACAGGTACAGCGCCGCGGAATCGGACCGAAACTGCCTCTTCCCTGTTGGGCCGCAATCTGGTGACCAGATCAAAACTGTCCACGTCGATCCCGATTTTCCTGTCCAATGCGGCAGCAGCGCCTTGCCCGAACTCGTACAATGAAAGGCCTCTTGCGGGGAATATCTCCACTATGACGCTATTGGCATGCAGCAGTTCAGGAGGATCCGGCGGGAAAGCGAAACCAGCGCCGACGAAGGAACTCGACTGCACAGTCGACTGCAGCTCAATCAGCAGTTTCACGATTTCCGCTCTGCCCAACGCTGCCATTTCCTGCCGCAGAGCTTCTGTCTGCGTACCGTCGAAGAAGAGCCATTCCGGCGGGCAATAGATCGCAAGACCATGTGCTACATCTTCGAACGCGTGCCAGTCAGTCGAGATGTTGACGGGTTCCGGATCCGCCTGCGGGGCGGTCTCTGTATCTTGTTCGTCTGGCGCCGGTGTGGGTGTAGGGGAGGGGGACTGATATGAGGGGAAGTGCAAGGAAAGGG
>VYDA01000589.1 GCA_009843665.1 Caldilineaceae bacterium SB0675_bin_29
CCGGTGAAGAATTGTTCGCGAAGTCTATCCAAAGCCAAGGTTTCTCCCAGGTCCCCCAGGATTCCGGGCTGTTGAACAATCGAACTCTGGTTGGAGGAAGAGGACTGGCCTTCAGTCGCACCCCCACTGTCACTCTGGGACGGCGGAGGCGGTGTGGCGGTCGGTTCGTCGGCGGTCCCTTCGATGCTGGGTTGCTCGACCCGGACCTCGGCTACGGTAGGTTGGGGGTAGGGCGTTGGCGTGTCGATGGGAATCGGTGTCGGTGTGGGCTCGTCAGGCGTTGGCGTTACGGGATCCCTGCTGACCGTGATGTTGTGAACGAAGAATTCTCCGTAGTTTCCGTCCGGCCGCACAACACGCAGACGCAGTGTGTAGGTACCTGGTGCCAGGACATCAGTGTGCCAGACGCCAAGCTGTCCGTTGACTATCTGTCGTGTTTCGCCACCAAAATAGGCGTAGTCCTCATCGCCCCGCGACGCCTCCTTAAAGGAGAGCTCATAACGGGCGAAGGGAGACCCGGTTGCCGTTCCCATGATAGGAACGGGACCGCTGACACTGCTGCCCTGTTCGGGCGACGTGATGCCCGACTGGCCCGTCTGCTCAGTGCGTGCCTGCACTCTATCCAGTCTATGGTCCAGGAACTGGTCAATCGAGTGTGCGGTGTTTTGCTGGTCACCCGCGGCACTGGAAGTCCCGGCGGTTAGGGCCGACGCAATCAGTGCAGCAAACAGAATAGCAGGCACTGAGAGGACCACAGAGCGAAGAGTATTGCTGTGTAAGTTGGAGCGAAATCTGCCTAATACTGTCATGAACTCAACGGTCCTTGTAAATCGGTTCCAAGCTTCTTCCGAGGCTTGGAGGCCGCCGCCTGTTGCCATGCAGGCAACGCTACCCGAACCAATTGTACGCAGCTATTGTAGAGACTGGATGTAGAGAATCATGTCAACAATCTGTTCGTCAGTCAGGTTATCCTGGCCTCCAGAAGGCGGCATCGCGATTCCGGTGCGATTGTTCTGGGCATCGGCGGCTCGCCCGTCTCGGATGATTGCAAACATTTCGCTTTCCGTGAGGACCGCGATTTGGGGTGAGTTTGCCAGGGCGGTACCCAGTCCTTCGACTCCTACTCCGTTCTCGCCGTGGCACGAGGCGCAGCTCTGGGAATATAGCAAGGCGCCATTTTCAAGGCTCGTAGGCGTAGCCACTGGCGCGGGCGTCGCTGTCGGCTCGGTTGACAGCTGCAGGACCGGCAATTCTGAAACAACTGAGAGTACAACCTCCGGCAGAGAGATTTGTACTTTGCCTGCTCGAGCAGCCCCCACAACGTAAAAGGCTACTGCAGCCAGTACGATTAGGGGTACAGGCCACCTAGGCCATTTGTAGGACCAGGTATTGCCTGCACTTCCCGAATCAGTGGCGATTACTGCCAGCATGCCAGTTGTAATGATCATGAAACCGATCATAGCGAGAAGGGGGATCGTTACTATTCCGAACCAATTTATCCAGACAGTCGAACAGGTCACGCCAATTGCACATGAGGACGGCGAACCAAAGTAGGGCGTCTTTTGCAACAGAAAATGGTAGACGGAGATTCCCTGGCCCAACAGCGAAAAGGGCAAAACCAGGTGGGGAAGGTGATGATCCCTGCGCAGGATGCCCAAGGTAAGCAGGACGGCGAGAGGATACATGAAGATACGCTGGTACCAGCAAAGCGTACAAGGCGCAAAACCACTCACTTCACTGAAGTACAGGCTTCCCAGTGTTGCGACCCAAGCGGTTATGAGAGACCCATACAAGCCTAGCTTCGTCCAAGAGCGGGAACTTTTCATCTGGATGAGTTTCAGGTGGTCACTGGCTGGAAGACAGTTGATTCTCGATGGATGCCGAGACGGCCTCGTAGTCGAGCGGGTTGGCGACGGGTACCCCATCGACCAACACGGTGGGCGTACTGTTGTGTCCGGCTGCCCGAGCGGCTTGAAGGCTTTCCGAAATGGTCAGGAGATGCGTCTGATTGGTCAGGCAAGATGTAAACGTATCACCATCCATTTCCAGTTCCACGGCGTATTCAATGAGGCGCTCCATAAGAAATGCGCTGGGGCCGGAGGATGTAGCCTGGAAGACACGATCGTGGTAGGTCCAGAACCGCCCCTGGTCGGCGGCGCATTCGCTGGCCTGGGCGGCAAGAGAGGCGCCGGGTTCATGCTGCTGCAGCGGGAAGTGACGGAATTCCAGTTTCACTTTTCCACTGACGATGTAGTTTTCCAAGAGACCGGGTTTGACGCGCTGATTGAACGCGGCACATGCCGGGCAACGGAAGTCTTCCCATGCTTGAACCGTCACGGGGGCGTCGGGATCGCCCAGAATGTGTCGATTTTGCCAGGCGGATGGAACACCTGCATAGTCGGGGATTACAGACGATGATCTGCCATCACCTGCTGCAGCTGCCAGGATGACGGCTATCAGTCCGGCCAGCACTACGATACCACCGACCAGATAGATGGTCAGGGAGAATCGCAGTCCGCTTCTGGCAAGTAGGCTTTTGACTTTCACACTTTTGATCGCTGACGCGCTATTTGAAAAGCACCCGGTTTCATGGAAAGATCTATCCAGAGATGACGAACTTCAGGCGCTCGGAAACCCCACCTGACCCTCAGATCATGATCTGGGCCTAATATTGGAATATAGCACCGATTCCTGCACTTCACAAAACGGCACCGGAATTCCCAACGGCCAGATTGGCAAACTTTTCCTGGGGGAGCGTTCCGGGTAAGCTTTGAGAGGAAGGGTCTGAAAAGTTTGGTTCAACCAGCGGACGTCCTCTTTCAGGAGTCAGATGCTGGGCCGAATGGGAACCGCAGGATAGCGTTTGGGGCAGATTTGGCAACTCCTCTATAGACAAGAGCGAGGACTGACTGGGGCTCAATGGCGTTTGCATAGCCAAGATTTGCAATGGCGGTTCCCTGTCTATCCTTGGAGAGATACTTTAGGACAGGGGAGGCCCGCCAAGGAGGCAACCACCTGAGCACCCACAAGGGGTGCGCCTACGGTGACGTGCATCACAGATTCAGGGTTGGAACAGTCAGGCGGGGAATCCATGCCAGCGGTGGCGGAAATCGTTTACGGGTTTTTGGAGAAACGCAGGGCAGGCACGCGGGCGAGGAGAGAGTGTCGCTGTGTTGTCTGCGGGGACTGGGGGGACGTGGTCTGGCCAGACACCTTCGATAAGGCACCCGTCACCAATATCGACACCCGGTCGAAGAGGCATGTTGTTGGCCGGGGGCGTTGCGGGGGCGGAGCCCCCCCACAAGGGAGGGCCGAATAGGCCCGACCGCCCAAAACTGCAGTGGTCAGTAGTCAGTGGTCAGTGGTCAGAGACGGGGCCCTAGTTACTTCAGATTTGATTGCGGAGTGGCCATGGTTTGGTCTCCGGCGGAGGATTGCGATAGTTCACCTCCACTTTGGGATGCACGCCCTATGGTAGGGATGGCTGGATGAAAGGAATAGTAAGCGGGTCCAGGGCTGCGGTAAGGCAAATAGACTGAGGCTTTAATTTTCATGCGCAGATGTACTCCGGAGGCATGTTTTCGATGGCAAACAATAGTTCGCAATCGCGGGCCAGGTGGAATAGGGAGCTCGGAGGAAAAGTGGCGGTCGTCACTGGCGCTAGCCGAGGGATTGGCGAAGCAATTGCCGTTGCGCTTGCCGCCGAGGGCTGCCGACTGGTTCTGGCAGCGCGAAGTACAGAACGACTCCAGGAAATTGCTGAGGGGATGAGATTGCGGCATAGCTCTGAAGTCCTGGTGGTGCCCACCGACATCGGAGACGAAGGTCAGTCCAGGGCGCTCGTCAGTGCGGCGGCGGATCACTTCGGTACTGTAGATATCCTTGTAAACAACGCAGGAATGGGAATATTCGGCGCTATGGACGAGTTGCACCTAGACGACCTCAGGCATGTGTTTGCGGTCAACTTCTTCGGGCCGATGGCGGCGCTGCAGGCGGCCGTCCCCATAATGCGCGGCCAAGGCGGGGGCACTATCGTCAATGTCAGCAGCATCGTCGGCAGGTTGCCGCAGCCGCTGGGGGGAGGATACACGGCTACCAAGTTCGCTCTTCATGGGGCGAGCGGGGCAGCGCGCGCAGAGCTGAAGCGTGACAATATCGACGTAGTACTCGTCTGTCCGGGACTGACGGACACCGAATTTTCACAGCACAGCCGGATCAGTGTACCCGGCGCGGAGCACCGCCAGGGCGAGCGGCACTCGCTTGGACGCGGCGTGGATCCGGAGAGAGTCGGGCGCCGCACCGTGACTGCGATAAAGAAGGGAGAGAGGGAGGTCTTCATAACATTGTTTGATCGCGCCCTTGTCTGGTTTGCAGCTCACTTCCCTGCTCTCCTGCAGTGGGTTCTGGTCTATGTTACGCGTTACAGGCGAAGGCGGTTTGAAGAGGGCGGTTCTTAGAATTGGAATGGCTACAATGCCATCTTTTGTGTGCGCATTGAAGTCGCTACTCTCCGGGACAGGGGCGAAAGCCAGGGCGTAACCACATTCCTCGTTTGACTGGGTACAGCAATCGACTATTGCTGTCGAAACAGGACCCACATTGGCCGGTTTCCGACCTCAATGGAATTCAGAGGAGAGAGCATTCCGCTGCGGGAGTCGATTGAGTAAGTTGACAATACTCCTGTCCCTTGCCCTGCCGCCAGGAGAAAACGGCCCTCAGGATCGATATTGAAGACACGAGGGACAGCTTCGGTGCTTTGCCAGCCGCTAAGTTCGAGTAGTCCGCTCTGCGTGTCGACGGCGTAGATGGCAATGCTTTCATGGCCCCTGTTCGAGACATAAAGTGTGCGCCCTGTCGGATGCAGATGGATTTGGGCACAGGTATTGTCGCCGGTGAAACCTTCAGGAAGTGACGAGAGCGTTTGGAAGGGGCGAAGCGCGCAACCGCTCTGGTCTGACTGATCCTGGATTTCGGAAGGTGTTTCAAAATGGTAGGCGGTGACGCTCGACGCGTCCTCATCTGACGTATAGACGAACCGCTGGTCCAAGGAAAAGACGAAGTGCCTTGGGCCGAGCCCGTCGGCCGCCACCACTCGTTTTGCGGGCGGGTTGGGCGTTAGCCGACCGTCCTGTTCGTTGAACCGGAACAGGAAGATGCTGTTGGCCTCGAGTGGATGGGGAACCAGGGCAATACGGTTGGAGTCGTCGGTCTCGATGCAGTGGGCGCGGGAAGCAGTTGTTTGGCTGCATTTTTCCGGTCCCACTGAGCCGTCTGGCTCGATTCCGTGAACGGTGGCTTTTCCCGCGCCATAGTAGGCGCTCAGCAGAAAGCGGCCGCTCTTGTCGGGGGCGACATAACAGGCGTCAGCGTCCAACCTGCGCTTGCCCAGCAGGCGCAACCCGCCATCGGGCTCGAAGCGGAAGGCAGCCAGCTCGTTACTGGCACGCAGAGAGCAGTATAGTGTCCTGCCATCAGGGGCGCTCGCCAGTGCGGAGGGGCCTCCGGCCGCGGCAACATTAGAACTGTTTCTCAACCGGCCATCATCACACAGCTCAAAGGTGCGAATCAGATCATCGCCGGAAAGAGTTATGTATACAAGTGTGGTCATGCATCGCTCCTCTGACACTAGGTGTAAGGCAGAAATGGGAGTCGGAGGCTCGAAGGTCCGGGAAGAGTACGGTACACTTCTTTGCCAAATGGGTCTTGGGATATTGTACCCTATGCGCGCCGCGTATTCCGCCTGGTTGCATCCTGGTTTGTACGAAAATCGCGACTGATGTAATGTTGGCGGAATCGGCTCTTACCGAAAGTATCGCAAAGGTAGACTTACAATGAAGAAGAAGGTCTGGATGGAGTGGTCGCTGCCAGCCTCGTTGCGGGGGCAGATCACTGAGCTGGCGGTGTATATTGATGACGGCGATTTGGAAAAGCTGGCGGGATCTACGGTCATATCCGGCATTCGCCGCTACTATGACGGCGAGTTCATGGACCGGGTCGGGCCGGAGCTAGTTCAGATTGCCAAGCCTGGCATAGGAGTCGACAACATCGATCTCGACGCCGCTACGGCCAGGGGAATCCTTGTTTGCAACACACCTGATGCTCCGTCTGAATCCACTGCGGAGCATGCTGTGGCGCTGTTGATGGCGGTTGCAAAGCGCGTAATGGTCGGGGACATGCAGCTGCGGGGCGCCGCAGGGATCGGCCGTGAGGAGATGCAGGGCACTGAACTAATTGGCAGCACGTTGGGCATTGTTGGATTCGGAAGGATTGGCCGGCGCGTTGCCGAGATGACATCCTTGGGAATCAGGATGAAGGTCACCATATATGATCCGCTTCTGCCGCGCGATTTCGAGCTTCCTGAGGGTGTATCCAGGACTGAAGACCTTGACGCGATTTTTGCTGAGAATCAGTTTGTGACTCTACATACACCACTGCTGCCGGAGACTAGGCATCTGGCCGACGAAAGGCGGCTCAGACTGATGAAACGGGGCAGCTATCTCATCAACGCGTCCCGAGGCGGAGTCGTTGACGAAGCCGCGTTGATCAAGGTCCTTGAGGATGGGCACCTGGCAGGCGCCGCCCTGGACGTGTTTGATCCAGAACCGCCGCTGGCGGACAATCCTCTGCTGAAGATGAGGAACGTTGTCCTCACTCCTCACATCGCATCCTACACAGATGCCGGCATGGCTGCCATGCAAGCCGGTACGGTGGAAAACATTGCGAACGTCTTGAAGGGTGAACAGCCGAGGTGGATTGCCAACCCGGAAGCCTGGCCGGGACGGATGGAACGGGTCAACGGGTAGGAGCGACCGGGCAGCGAAGAACTTCGCTGCCCGGTGTCATGAACTCAACCAATACTTTTATGGGTGGAAGCTACTACCAGCGGATGTGACTCTGAACGGGTCCAGTGTGCTGGTCGGAGCGTTCGGACATCGGCCAGTTGCGCCACTCCTCTACGACAGCGATCAAGCCCTCAACTGCGGCCTCAAAGATCACCTTCCCC
>VYDA01000561.1:0-1342 GCA_009843665.1 Caldilineaceae bacterium SB0675_bin_29
CGGGGCCAAACTGAAGTCGGTATCGCGTTTCAGAATGAAGTCGAATATGTGGACGTTGTCGTGCGCGCGCCTGGCTTTGAAGAGGTCAGCGGTTATGGCGCGGGTTCGCGTGAAGGGCCCGCCTTACGGCGAACGATCGCGGTGCCGAGGGACGGCGACTCGCAGCCGGCTGTTTTTCTCTTCCAACTGGTCGACGATCGGACGGGCCCGCATTGGGTTACGGTCGATTTCTACCACCGGGGCAGGAACGCAGGTTCACTGACACTGGAGGTCGCGGTGAGGAGTTTTCCGTTCCTGCGCGGCGGCACTCGGCGCGGGGAAGGCATTGTCGTCGAGGAAGGCGAGGAGCCACCGGCTTTCGGCACGGCCTCAGTTGTCCGCGCGGTTGACGGCGTAAGCATTCCGCAGGGCACGCCGATTCCTGCAGCCGACATCGAATTGCGAATCACCCGAGATGCCGACGGCCGAACACTTCATTTCCATCTACATTCGCAGAAGCTTTCTGCCTTGGATGGGCGCAGCGCGGGCTCGATAGTCTTCCACGAACTCTCCAGGCCAGACCTTTTTTTCGACCGGCTGGCCGAGAGGCTTAGTGCCCTTGCGGCTCGGGCGGGCACCGATCTGCCCGGAGACGAAGCTGTCCGCATGGAAGACGAAGTCGCTGATCTTGGAATCGAGCTCTATGAGCAGCTCTTCCCAGCTCCATTGCGACAGCTCTACTGGGAGATGAAGGCGCGACGGGATGCCGGAGAGCTGGATAATCTGCTCGTAGTCAGTGACGAGCCCTGGATTCCCTGGGAGCTGGTCAAGCCCTATGACGTGGTGGACGGCGAGGATGTCGAGGACGACCATTTGGCGGGGGCCTGGCGCATGAGCCGCTGGCTGGCGGGTGCAGCCGTGCCATCCGACCTGAACATACAATCCGCCCGCCTCGTTGCACCGATGATTTCGCTGGATTTTGTGACCCAGGAGATTCAGTATTTCGACAGCCTTGCAGCACGTCAGATCGAAATCGCGCCGCCGATCACTACCCGCGCCCAATTCCTTGAGCTGGCCGAGCAAGGCGGCGCCCAGCTGTTTCACTTCGCCACCCACGGCAACTACAACCAGGAATTTGTGGACGAGTCGCCGATCGTTTTGGAAGGCGATCCCCTTTTTCCCAGCGACCTGACACGGCGCAGAGCCCGAGGGCTGCGTCGCGAAAAGCCGCTCATTTTTCTCAATACCTGTCACGGCGCCCGTGTCGGTTACAACCTGACAGGACTGGGGGGCTGGGCACAGCGCCTGGTGGACCATCTGGGGGTCACCGCGTTCGTGGGCGCGCTGTGGGAAGTGCACGATG
>VYDA01000561.1:1352-6981 GCA_009843665.1 Caldilineaceae bacterium SB0675_bin_29
TCTATGAGGAGCTATGGGCGGGGAAGACGATGGGCGAAGCCTTCCACTCGGCACGGCAGCAGATCCGCGCCATGCAGGCCGCCAACCCCACCTGGCTCGCCTACACGCTTTACGGAGATCCCAATAGCCGCGTCTCCTGGCAATCGGAAGGTCGCTGAAAGCAGGCAGAACAAACGTAGCCATGACAACCCCGATGCGCCGTCAGTACCTGCAATTGAAGAGCCAGCATCCGGACTGCATTCTGCTGTTCCGCCTGGGGGACTTTTACGAAGCCTTCGATCACGACGCCGAGATCGTGGCTGAGGTCTGCGATGTCGTGCTCACCAGCCGGCCTGTCGGCAACAATCAGCGCGTGCCGCTGGCCGGCGTTCCCTATCACAGCGTCGAAGGCTACTTGGCGAAGCTGGTGGAGGCTGGACACAAAGTAGCCATCGCGGAACAGGGCAGCGAACCGGGGTCGGGTTTGGTGGATCGGGAGATCCAGCAGGTAATCACCAAGGGTACCATCGCGGAACCTTCGATGCTGGACGACGACCGCAACAACTATCTTGTCGCCGTTCTGTTTAGCGCCCGCGGCGATGAGGCAGGCATTGCTTATTGTGACATTACCACTGGCGAGTTTGCGGTGACACAGATCGACAGCGGCGGCTTGGCTGAGACCGAGCAACGACTGGAAGAGGAGTTGGCCCGCTTGCGGCCAAGCGAGCTGGTTACGTCCGATTGGAATGCCGAAGAGAGCAGGCTCGCACCACTGATCTCCAGTTTGCAGGCGCTTGTTTCGCCAGTTGAAGCCTGGCAGGTGGAGATTGACACGGCCCGCGATGCGCTGCAACGGCATCTCGGAGTCCGCAGCCTGGATGGATTCGGCTTGCAGGAAAGGCCGCAGGCCGTGCGCGCGGCCGCCGCCATCCTTGCCTACTTGCAGGAGATGCAGCCCAGCGCCCTCTCCCAATTGGTCAGACTGCACAGCTACGCTGTGAGCGAGTTCATGGTGTTGGACGACTCCACGCGGCGCAATCTTGAGTTGACGGAAACGATACGCGGCGCCGACGTGCGGGGCAGCCTTCTTGGCGTGTTGGACGAAACCCTGACACCCATGGGTGGACGTCTGCTGCGGAGCTGGCTAGGACGTCCGCTGCTGGACGTTGCCCTCATCAACGAGAGGTTGGAGGCAGTTCAGACACTGGTGGACGAAACCGATCTGCGCGTGCAGATTCGCGACGTTCTGCGAGGGATGGGAGACCTGGGGCGCTGGATCAACCGCATCACGCAAACCAAAGCACTGCCGCGCGATCTGCTTGGTGTCCGGGAGATCCTCGACCAGGCACCGGGCCTTCGCGAACTTTTCAAATCGACCATTCCGGGCTTAGATCGAGGGCCGGAAATTGGGACTGTGCCTCGTGCCTCTGCCGACGCGTTTCCCAACCGGATGATGGCCAGATTGCCGGACTGTTCGCCCTCTTTCGAACTTCTGCAGCGTGCGATCGACGACGAGCCTTCGGCCACGCTGGCGAATCCGGGCATAATCCGGCCCGGATACAGTGAAGAGCTGGATGCCATCGTAGAGAACAGCCGCCACGCAAAGGAGTGGGTAGCCGCGCTTGAGAATGTAGAACGCAATCGCCTCAATATCCCAAGTCTGAAAGTAAGCTACAACAAGGTCTTCGGCTACTATATCGAAGTGAGAAACACTCATGCGGGCAAGGTGCCGCAGGAATATATCCGCAAACAGACGCTCACGAATGCGGAACGCTACATAACGCCGGAACTTAAGGAGTATGAGTCACAGATCCTCAACGCCGACGAGCGCCGGCTGGCGCTGGAGCAAGAGCTTTTCCGCTGCGTCTGCGCTGACCTGACCACGCAAGCCGACGAGATCCGCTGCCTGGCCGAGGGGCTGGCCCTGCTGGATGTGTACGCGTCGATGGCCGAGGTCGCGGTCAAGCGTCGTTACTGCCGCCCTGAGATCGACGACGGCGCCGCGATAACGATAATGGGTGGGCGCCATCCGGTTGTGGAGATGACGAGCGACGAGCCCTTTGTTCCGAATGACGTGCATCTCTCTCCCGGCGAACTTATTCACATCCTGACCGGCCCGAACATGTCAGGCAAGTCCACCTATCTGCGGCAGACGGCGCTGATCACTCTCCTGGCACAGATTGGCTCGTTTGTACCTGCGACCGCGGCCCAAATCGGCGTTGTCGATCGGATATTCACCCGCATTGGCGCCAGCGACGAGCTCCACCGCGGGCAGTCTACCTTCATGGTCGAAATGATCGAGACGGCCAACATCCTCAACCACGCCACCGAACGCAGTTTGCTGATACTGGATGAAATCGGTCGCGGCACCAGTACTTACGACGGACTGGCCATCGCCTGGGCCGTTGTGGAGCATATCCACAATAGCCCGTCGCTGCGCGCCAAAACACAGTTCGCCACCCACTACCACGAGCTGACCGACCTGGCTGACCGGCTGCCCCAGATTGTCAACTACAATGTGGCGGTAGACGACAGCGGCGACGACGTTGTGTTTCTGCGCCGGATCCTGCCCGGCCGGGCCGACCGGTCCTATGGCGTGCACGTGGCGCAGATGGCCGGGTTGCCAAGAGGGGTTGTGCGGCGGGCGGGAGAGATTCTGCTCGATCTGGAGGCCTCCGGCGCGGCCGGCCCATCGACCCTTTTGGATCAGACGCCCGGACGTAAGCAGAAGGACGCCATGCAGGTAGGTCTCTTTGCCCTTGACCACCCGGTGGTGGAATCGCTGCGCGCGCTGGACGTGGATGCCCTTTCCCCGCTGGACGCACTCAACCGGCTCTACGAACTCAGGCAGTTGGCTGAATCCAGTTGAGAAGCGTTAGACCCAAGTCTTACACCCCGAAAACAGTGAGAACAGTAGAATCTGTCGCTTGAGAGTGGCGAAGAAGGTGGAGCGCGCTCGAGGTCGGAGCCTTTCGCCGCGGCATTTAGCTACCTGATTCAAGCACCGGTGGCTGCTTCATGAATTTTATGAGGAGAGAAGCGTGGCGCGGAGAAAAACTGCGGTCCCCGCACTACGTTTCCCGGTATAGTGGGCCTGCAAAGCAGAGTCGAGCAGACTACTTGAAGGGATTAACCCTCCGGCTGAGCCGTCTGATTCGGGTGAATCGTGGTGCCCGGCCACATCGTGGTGACCTCGCTCACGTCGATGGTGATGCCGTCGGGATCTTCGACCTTAAAGGCGGGCTGCTCCAGGTTATCGGGGTCAAGCGGCGTCTTGCCGCCCAGTCCGTCGGAGAAGATAGTGTATCCCATATCGCGCAGGCGGCGGGCCGCGGCCGCAACGTCCGGGACGCCCACGCCGATGTGCAGGTAGTCGAGCATGCCGCCTATGTGCTCGGGCCGGTCGTCGCCCTGGTGCTGAAATACGGCGAAATTGTGGTAGCCGTCGGTCAAGTCGTAGCGGATTCCCCTTTCGCCTGCGACACGCAACCCGAGGCCATCGCGCCAAAAACGGATGGATTCAGAGAGATCGGACGCTCGTACCCCCACATGGATTAAGACACTCATTCTTTTTTCTCCTTACATCTGCAAACTTAGCATGGTAATTGACGTCACAAGCGCCAGCGACCGTCAGCGGTCCCAGCGCGAGCGGCGGGATTCAAGATTGGAATGCACGTCGATTAGCACGGTCTGCCCGTCGGTATTGAGTCTTTGTGCGCGCCGCAATGCCGGAATCATCTCGGCGGTCTTCGTCACGGTAATTCCGACCGCGCCGAGCCCTTCTGCGATCTTGGCGTAGTCACCGACCATGTGGCTGACACCAAAGCGTTCGCGGGCGGTCGAGAAATTTCCGGGTGGATAGGTCGCCATGCCGCCGTTGTTGAGGAGAACGGTCGTAATCGGAGCCTTTGCCCGCACCGCGGTCTCGAGGTCAAGACCGGACATGCCGAACGCTCCGTCGCCCATGAGGTTGAGACAGAATTTCTCGGGATGCGCCAGTTTGGCCCCGATCATCAGTGGCAGGCCAAAGCCGAGGTGTGTCGTCTTGCCCCAGCCGATGTAACTGTTGGGTACGGTGGCAGTGTAGAAGGGAACGATTGAGTCGCGTGGTGCGCCGGCGTCGTGGGTGACGATGCTGTTTTCCCGGTCGAGGGTGCGGTCGATATCGTGGATCACGCGGTACGTGTTGAGAGGCTCTTCGTCGGATGTCAGCAGAGGCATCCATTGGTCCAGCCACGGCTTCCTGCAGGCGGCGATCTCTTTAGCTGTCTGACGTCCCCTTGCAGCGCGGCCATTCCCAACTTCGCGTCTGTCTGTCTCAATCATTGCCTCCAATGTCAGTTTGGCGTCGCCGACCAGGCCGATGTCGATCGATTCATCTTTGTTGATGTCATCGGCGTCGATCGAATTCTGAATGATCACCTTGCCCGGCAAGATTATCTGACAGTAGGGGCCGCGCGTGAGGCTGGAGCCGATTGCGAGAAGTAGGTCGCACTCCTGCAGCCAGCGGTGGGCAGGCAGTGTGGTGGCGCGGCTGCCCGCGCCAAGGCAGAGAGGATGGCGCTCGTAAAGGGCCGACTTGCCCGGCATTGTGCAGAATACCGGAATCCCTGTAAGCTCTGCCAGTTCCCGCAGAGCCGCAGTGGCGCCGGCGAGTAGAACGCCGCCGCCTGCCCAGATGACCGGTTTCTCTGCCCGCAGCAACTCCTTGACCGCTTCGTCAATCTCGGCCTGGGCAGGAACCTGCTTCATCATCTGCGGCGGCCGGTAGTCGAACGAGCCGGCTGGTACCTCTTGATCGCAGACATCCGTCAGCATTTCGACGACGACCGGCCCCGGCGGCCCGTTGCGCAACGCATGGAACGCTCTTCTCATCACCGACGATACCTGATCGGGCCGGTATATCGCCTCAACACGTTTGACGACACCCTGGTAGTTATTCGAGGCAGAAAAATTGGGTTTCACAGCCAGCTGATCCAGATTGACGCCGCCGGGCAGGACCAGAATCGGGACATTGTCGGCATAGGCCTGGGCAATTCCGCCCATTGCGTTTTCGGCACAGGCCTGCGATTGGACGGCGACCACGCCAAAGCGCTGGCGGCCGCTGGTGCGGCTGTAACAGTCGGCGTCCATCACTGAGCCGCGTTCGTTGAGGAAACTTATAGTCCGTATGCCGACCTGGGCGGCGGCTTCAATCAGCGGGTTGGAAGGATAGCAGGCAAGCCAGTCGACCCCTTCTGTCTTCAGTATCGCTGCGATAGCTTCAATTCCATTCATACTCGCATCTCATTGTGCAGCACTTCCCGTTTGCTGTTGGAGTGGAAATCTGTCCCGTCCGATGCCTCTATTTTGTAAGAGGCTCGGGCAAGGCGGACAGATCTACCTGCTGCGGCTTGCCGGAGTGGATTGAGGCGATGATCGTCTCTACCAGCAGTGTGGACAGGATGCCCGCCTGCGGCGGCACATAGGGTTCCGTGTCGTTGCGAATCGCCTCGACCA
This sequence comes from Caldilineaceae bacterium SB0675_bin_29, assembly GCA_009843665.1. Taxonomy (GTDB): domain Bacteria; phylum Chloroflexota; class Anaerolineae; order Caldilineales; family Caldilineaceae; genus Bin5. The sequence goes on from VYDA01000561.1 coordinate 6,831, forward strand.
GCAGTGAAAGGCGTTCGATCGGCGGCGGGGTCAGAGTTTCGTCCTTTTGCCCTTCATTCGGGTCCGTATTTGAAAATCTGAATTTGCGGAAGTGTAAGTAGAGGACTGCCGTATTGTCGCCGTCAAAGAACTCAAAGAACCACTTGGATAT
>VYDA01000386.1:0-2349 GCA_009843665.1 Caldilineaceae bacterium SB0675_bin_29
CATCTGGCGAACGCGTTCGTTGATTGACAGGGTAGGCGAAGGGGCGAGACTGTTGCCGAGAGAGGAGGAGAGAGAGAAGTTCACTTGCGAGCTATGTGCATTAGGGATGCCGGACTCATCCAACCCAGAAGGCCTTTTCGAGGTCGGTAAACTCTTCGGCCGGCCCCTGGAACTTGTTGCGGCCCAGCTCCAGAACGTAGACGTAGTCGGCGATTTTGAGGGCGGAGCGGATTTCCTGATCCACGAGCAGGATGGTGAGGCCGTCGCGGTCGCGCAGGTCGACGAGCATCTGGTAGACCTCTTCTGAGAGCAGCTTGGCGAGGCCGGCGGTCGGTTCATCGACGAGGATGAGTTTGGGGTCGGTCATGAGGGTACGACCGATTTCGACCATGCGTTGCATGCCGCCAGAGAGTTCGCCGGCGTTGGAGCGGCGGCGCGGCGCCAGATCGGGGAAGCGGTCGTAGTTTTCTTCGAGCTTGCGCTTGATGCGGCTCTTGTCATTTTTGAAGGTCCACGCTCCCAGCTCCAGGTTTTCCTCGACAGACATGAAGCGGAATACGCCGGGTTGCTGGGGAATGTAGGAGATTCCCATGTTTATGCGTTCGTGCGTGGGCACATTGACGATGTCCTCGTCGTCGAGGCGGATCTGTCCCTGGTTGGGGCGGAGAAATCCGTAGATGGCTTTGAGCAGGGTCGACTTACCCACTCCATTTGCACCGAGAACGGTGGTGATCTTGCCGCCTTCGGCCTGCATGGCGACGCCCTGGAGGATATTCAGGTCGCGGTAGTAGCCTACGTAGAGGTCATTGACTGCCAGCATTACTCCTCATCCTCGCCCAGGTAGGCCGCTTTCACCATGGGATCTTCCCGGACAATCTCCGGGTCGCCGTCGGCGATCAGGTCGCCGTAGTTCAGCACCAGGAGGCGGCGGCTTAAGGTAAAGATCGTATCCATGTCGTGGCTGATAATGATGAATGCCTTACCCTGCGCATTGGTTTCGGTGATATAGCGGTAGATCACCTCCATCAAGCGAGGGTGAACGCCGGCGAAGGGTTCATCCAGAATGATCATCTGGGGGTCGAGCATCAGGAGGCGGCCCAGCTCGAGCAGTTTCTGCTGGCCGCCGGAGAGGGCACGGGCGTATTCGTTGCGAAGGTGGCCGATAGTGAGGAACTCGAGGACCTCGTTCGCCTTTTCTTCGAAGTCACGCTGGCGGGCGGTGGCGCGCATTGCCATTGCGGGGATGAGCAGGTTTTCGAGCACTGTCATGCGACGAAATGCCCGCGTGACCTGAAAGGTCCGTCCCAAGCCGGCCCTGGCAACGCCATAGGGCGGCCTGGTGTCGATTCTCTCGCCATTCATGTAGACAGTGCCACTGGAGGGCTTGAGGGCACCGTCGAGGATATTGGTAAGCGTAGTTTTGCCGGCGCCGTTGGGGCCGATCAGGCCGATCAGCTCCGGACCGTCGACAGAGAAGGAAACGTCCTTGAGAACCTCCAGGCCGCCGAAGTTCTTGTAGATGTTGTTTGAGGTCAGTTTCAACATTGTTGTATTCCGTACGGTGCCACTAACTTGTGCTTTAGTCAGTTTTGGAAGCTGATTCTGACACTTCCTCCGACAGTTCCTCATCCTCCTCCGACAGTTCTTCCAACTCCTCGCCCAGTTCCTCGTCAGATTGCGCTCGGATTGAAACGGTCTCTGCGGCGACGCCGCCGCGACTGATCCTTTCCAAGATCGGGAATAGGAGGCCGTTGCGCTGGAAGCGCAAGGTCATCATGAGGAGGATTCCGAAGAAGACAAGGCGCCATAAGGTCATGTCGATGTGAATAGGCCCGATAGAGACGCTGGTGCGCAGGAGCTCCAGAACGAATGTGATAATGATGGCGCCGACCGATGCGGTGTAAATGTTCTCAAGTCCGCCGATGACGGCCATGGCGATCACCAGCGACATCTGCAAGATGATTAAGGTATTAGGTGTAATGATTCCGATGTAATGTCCCTGGAGTGCGCCGGCAGCGGCCGCCAACGTGCTCGTGATCACAAAGACAAGCACTTTGTAGCGGACAATGTTGACGCCAAGTGCGGCGGCGGCCTCTTCATCTTCTCGTATTGCACGGATGAAGAGTCCGAACCTCGAACCGGCCAGCCAGGTCATGAGCGCCATGGCTAAGAGGAAGAGGAGCAACATGGCGTAGTAGGGAGGTATTTTGCTCGTTGACGTGAAGCCGGCGATACCGCCGGGGAAGAGGGGGACAAGCTCCAGCCCGCTCTGGCCCTCGGTGATGGGAATCTCGGCGCTGATGGCTGCGCGCAGGATTTCGGAAAAGCCGATGGTAAAGAGGGCCAGAT
>VYDA01000386.1:2359-3566 GCA_009843665.1 Caldilineaceae bacterium SB0675_bin_29
TAGGTACTACGGAGACGCAGGACGAGCCAACCGACCAGCAAGCCAAAGATGGCGCCCATAACCAACCCCATGGCGACGCTGGCCCAGACCGGCGGAAATACAATCAGCGTGCCGGCAGGCAAAGTCTCGGCTTTGGCCATGTCGAGACAGGACTCGTCGATGGTACCGACGCGGCGGATGTTCAGAATCACCAGCCACCAGTTGCCGAACAAAGGCAGATCGGTACACAGCTCGGAGGGAGCGGTTGTGAAGCGGATGAACTTTCCGATCAGACCGGAAGTGTAGCCCCCGATTGCCATAAAGGCCATATGGCCGAAGGAAAACTGCCCCGCGTATCCTGCCAAGAGAGACCAACTTGAGGCCAGGATAGCGTAGAAAAAGGCTGTAATGGCCAGATGCATGAAGTAGCTGCTAAGAACAAGGGGCCCAAGGCCACCCAGTTCTGAAGAGGCCAGTGGGATCAGAAACAGAATGATGAGGGCGACCGTCCCTGAGGCGCGATAGAGTGCTATTGGGTTCATAGCTCGCGTCCAAAGAGTCCGGTCGGCTTGAGCAGGAGAACCAAGGTCAGGATCACCATTCCGTAGGCGGGGATATAGGCGGCCGCCCGGGTGGCGTCCGGAATGCAACCGGTGCCTGCGGCTTCGACCAGTCCGACGATCAGACCGCCCAGGAAGGCGCCGGGCAGACTCCCCATGCCGCCAAGCACGATGATAACGAATGAGCGTGCGGCTGCGGGGATACCCACCTGCGGCAGCCAGGAAAAGACCTGGACAAGAGAGGCTCCTGACAGGCCTGCGAGCATGGCGCCCATGCTGAAGGCGAGCGTGTTCATCGAGTCCGGATTGATTCCGGTGACGGCTGCGGCCTGTCTGTCCTGACTCACGGCTCTGAGGGCTTTGCCCACCCAGGTCCGGTAGAGGAACCAGAGCAGGGCGGCCAGCATGAGCAGGGCAAGGACGGCGGCGGTAAAACGGGGGTTGGGGACCGAGATCGCGTCGAAGATGGTGACATTTCCCGGCGTCATTCTGAGGAAGGCGCCGGAGTCGCCGGGCAGCTCAAGGCGAGGGAAGGGGAAGAATCGCTGCGCCTTTACAGGCACTGCCGAGGTCAGCGCCTGGGTGAAGTACTGCAGGAAGAAGGCCAGTCCGAACGTTACAAGGATGGCATATTCGGTCGGGCGTTCGATCTCGCCGCTGCCCATAGG
>VYDA01000386.1:3576-6964 GCA_009843665.1 Caldilineaceae bacterium SB0675_bin_29
ATGCGTTCGAAAACGTAACCTATTGCAAAGGTGACGATACAGCTTGCCAGAATGGCCACAATCGGCGACACGCCTGGAATCCATTCGGCAGTCATGAAATAGGTAACCATGCCGCCGATCATATAGAACTCGCCGTGCGCAAAGCTTACGACGCCCAAAATGGAAAATATCAGGGTGAGGCCCAAGGCCATCAGGCCGTAGATGACGCCGATTACGATGCCGTTAGCAAGTTGTGAGATTACAAAGCCGCCGTTTGCAACGCAGAGATTATCGGGATCAGCGAGGGCGAAGGCAACAATGAAGATGCCGACAACGATTGCAATGGCGATACCGATAAGCCGGCTGGTTATTTTGGGCGTGGCGATCCAGAGGGGGACGAGGCTCAACGGACCAAGGGCCGCGCCGATCACGGCGCCGCCGAAGGATGCCTGGGAGATCTCAAGGTCTTTGCGGGCGTAGATGCGGGGTGTAACGACTCCGCCGAGTGCGCCCCAGAAAAGTATCCACAGAAGCGCCCAACCGAAGATCGCTGCGTTTTCCATGGTTCAGGTCCGAGCCTGGCGGGCAGTGGGATGGTTAGTCGTCAAGTAGCAAGGGAGGCACGTTCCGCTGCGGCAGAAGTGGGTAATCAAGGCGGATAGCCTGCAAGCCGGGAGAAAACTCGCATGGCCGGCTATCCGTCCAAGAAAGTGTTCGTACGGTCAGCTCGTTATTCCTGACCGACAATGATCGGTGCGCCTGTCTGGTAGATCACCGGGTAGACGACGGTGGTTTCGGTGGCATCCTGCCCTTCAACCTGGTACTGCACGATGGTGATGGCGGGATCAGGGAACTGGTGCCACCATTTGGGGTCCACGCCGGCCTGTTCAGGCGTATTGCTGCGGTTGATGGGGAAGGTGATCGGACCGAGTGCGCCCATGTGGTTGATGTTCTCAAGGGCGTCGATTATGTCGGCCGGATTGGTGGAGCCGGAGTCCTCGATGGCCTGGGCGATCAACATGATCGAGTCGTAGGAGGCCATGGCGTAGGACTCGATGTCGTCCTTGCCAGTGCGGGCCGAGTACTCGGTGACGAGGGCCTGGGCCACGTCGTTGTAGAGCTGCTGGGGCAGACCGATGCGGCGCACGAAGCAGTAGTTGCCGTCGGGGACGTTGGTCCAGAAGGCATCGCTAACGAGGGAGACCTGGTTGCACATGGTTGGCACATTCTGCGGTCCGATACCGGCGTCGGCGGCTTGCTGGGTGAAGTTGTAGGAGGCTTCACCAGTTGCGAGGGTCACGATCATGTCAGGGCTTTCAGCCTTCACACGCTCGATGATGCCGGCGAAGTCCTGGGTGCCAATGTCAACACTGAAGGTGACGGAGTCGATTCCGGCGTCGTCGAGGAGCGCGGTCGTGTTTTGTGCTGCCGGGATACCGTAGTCGGTGTTCTCGGTGAGGATGACGACTTTGTCGAGCTTCATGCCGTTTTCGTCACGCAGCCACTGGATGAACTTGACATCGACTGCGGAGACTTCGGAGCTCAGCGGGGCGATGCGGAAAATCTCATCGTACTGGACAGAGGTGATGGTGTCGTTCCAGGTTTCGGCAAAGACGATAGGAACGCCGTTGTCGCGGGCGACTTCCTTGGCCGCGACACCTACTGAGCTGTGGTAGCCGCCACCGATGCCGACGACGCCGTCCTGGTTGATGAGACGCTCAACGACGGCGGTGCCGCGTTCCGGCAGGCCTTCGGTGTCGACAATGATGAGCTCGACGGGCCTGCCCATGATGCCGCCGCGGGCGTTGAGCTCTTCGGCAGCGATCAACATGGCCTCGCGCATGGCCTCACCGCCGACGACCGCGCCGGGGGCGGAGAGTGGGGCAAGGGCGCCGATCTTGATCGGCTCCATCGACATGTCGTCTGACTCCTCAGCCGGAGCCTCAGTTGGGGCGGCAGCAGCTTCTTCGGCTGCGGGTTCGGCCTCGCCGACGGTCTCCGCCTGGGGCGCGCAGGCGGCAAGCATGAGGGCGAGGATACTGAGTGAGATTGCGATCCAGATTAGAGTTCGCGATCGGTTCATTTTAGGGTTCTCCTTGCGTTTCAATAGGCTTCGGATTTGGGAAGCCAGTTTGCTGATAGTGATGCTAGTTAACGAGGGAAAGCGCAGGCACCAGGGGCAAAAGACATTTATCGGAACTATTATGCAACAGCCTATATTCCATGTCAATGGACACAGGAGTTTATTCCAGAGTAATCGGACCCATTTAGGGCGACTTGAGAATCCATAAGAGGTCGTTTTGGTGGGTCGATCCTATTCCGTGTGAGGATGGGATCGATCCGCGAATTCGCGCGAAGGGTCGCGAAGAACACCAAGGGCGAATAGGGTTGTCTTTGCGTGGAAGCACGGCCATTCGCGGATTCTCAGTTTGCTCCTGTCATTGCTCGATAAAGTTGCCCGTATTCTTGTTGTGAACTGTCTACAAATGTCGCGTTTTTTCTGCAAATGTATACAGATGTATACATTTGTCGCGCCAAATTCGTTTTTTTGGCTCCTTTTGTGACCACTTCAACAGTTCCTCGCCGTACTTGATTGGCATCAGAATGCACGTTTTTCGGATCTCATTATACCATGCATTTTTTCGATTTTGCTTGCTTTTTTCGATTGTGACTCAAAACTGGGGTGGGAAGGGTCAGTGTGTTAAGGGCGTGATGGTGGTGGGTGAGATTGTATATCAGCCAATGGTGAGGCACAGGGCAGGCACAAGGCCTGCCTCTACAGGTGCGGTGAAAGAGATTGCGGTGGCGGCACGGTGGGCGGACGGAGGACGGTCACGATGTGGGGCTACTGGCCGACTACGATTGGATCGCCTGTTTGGTAGGTGTGGGGAAAGACAACGGTGGCGCCGACTGAGTCTTCGCCTTCCTGCTGGTATTGGACGACGGTGACGGCGGGGTCGGGGAACTGGTGCCACCACTTGGGGTCGACGCCTGCGTCCTGGGGCGTGTTGCTGCTGTTGATGGGAAACGTGATTGTGCCGAGCGCGCCTTCGTAGGAGATTTCTTCGAGTGCGGCGATGATGTCATTGGGGTCGGTTGTCCCGGCTTCGGTAATGGCCTGGGCGATGATACGGACGGCGTCGTAGGCGGCGAATGCGTAGGACTCTGCTCCCTCTTTGCCGGTGCGGGCCTCGTATTCGGCGAGAAACTCGAGGGCAATGTCGTTGTAAAGTTGGGGTGGCAGACCTATCCGGCGCACGAAGCAGTAGTTTCCGTCGGGAACGTTCCTCCAGAAGGAGTCGCTTTCCAGGGCGACGTGCTCGCAGAGTGTGGGCAAGTCGTGCGGGCCAATACCGGCGTCGGCACATTGCTGGGCGAAGTTGTAGGAGGCCTCGCCGGTGGCGAGCGA
>VYDA01000326.1 GCA_009843665.1 Caldilineaceae bacterium SB0675_bin_29
GGATAGTCATGGGATGGGTGGGGTCGAAAGGCGCCATTATCTCTTTGCGCCCGCCAAATGCGGCAAGCGGAAGGCCGCCACCGATAAACTTTGCGATCGAGGTCAGATCAGGCGTCACACCGATTGTGGCCTGAAAACCGCCGACGTCCTGGCGGAAGGTCATGATCTCGTCAAAGATAAGGAGTACGTCGAATTCATCGGCAAGCTGCCTGACTCCCTGGAGGTACCCAGGTTCGGGTTCAACGCCGCCGCCTGCGCCGAGCGCGGGTTCCAGGATGATGCCGGCGATTTCGTCGCTGCGGGCGCGCAGCATGTCTCGAAGTGCATCGAGATCATTGAATGGCGCCACCAGCATTCCTTCCAGCGTCGCTGCGGGCACTCCTCTGCTTGATAGTTTAGGGCGGGGATGCCCTTCTTCTGTGGTATCCGGCTGCATGTTCAGCTGTACATAGTCGTGGGAGCCGTGATACCCGCCGTCCATTTTGATGATGATGTCCCTGCCGTTAAAGGCCCTGGCGGCGCGCATTGCCAGGAGGGTGGCCTCCGTACCGGAGTTGCAGTAGCGAACGCTATCAAAACTGGGAACGCGGCTGCAGAGAATCTCTGCGTGCTCTACCGTAACTTCAGCTGCGGAACCGAGAACGGTGCCGCGGGCGGCCTGTTCCTGGATGGCGCTGACAGTTTCCGGGTGGGCATGGCCGTGTATGAGGGAGGTGTAGTTGTTGAGAAAATCGATGTACTGGTTTTCGTCATAGTCGTAGAGAAAACAGCCTTCCCCGCGAGTCATGTAGGCAGGATAGGGTGTGTAGTAGGATGCCGCCCTGGTGTCGCCACCGGGCATAGACTTTTTGGCGCGCGTGTCCCACTCGCCGGACCCATGCGTGCGCTGGCGAAAGGTCTCGGTGATCAGATTGGCGGCGTCCCGGCTCTGTTTGATGCTCACTGCAGACCTCCATGGCGCCCTGTAACGGCACTGGTAATCGTCTCTTGCACAGTTGGACTTCCATTAGATCCTATCGCCTATTACGAGTACGACAGAAAAGGGGTTATGGGAAGAGGAAGAGTCAGGCAGATCGCCAAGGTTCCAAGCTTCACTCACCGGTGGGATTGTAGCATACAGTTTCGGTGGTTACAACGGACTCACCTGCTGGGGCGAGTCTCTTTTTTTGGTGGAGGCTGTCTGACTGGCGACAAACAGGATAGGCAAGAAAGTTCAGGAAGGAGGCGATCGATAATAGACTCCTGTGAGGACAGCCGGACGGGATCATGCCATCGACGGAGGGTATGAGGGCACCCACAGGGGGCGCTTCTACCGTTGCAAGTGGGGACGGCATACCTGTTTGCAGGAGGCTCGAACGGCTCAGAACATCGGGAGGGAACAGAACGTAGGGGGCAGCCGTCTTAGTTTGTGGTTGGAAAGCAAGGCGACTTGGGACTTTTTTCAGCTCCAAGTCGCAAAGTCCGAAAGTTTTCACGCAATCATTTACAGCAAGTGAGGTGGGGAATGAGACGGCTTATTAAACCCTTAGTTCGTGGGACACTGGCATTCATGTTCGCCGGTTCCGCAACCATTTCAAGTATCCGCGATGCAGCCGCCTATGAAGTGCATATCGTCCAGCCGGGCGAGACATTGAGCGAAATCGCAAAGCAGTACGGGACGACAGTAGCCAGCCTAAGACAGCTCAACAGCCTTCAGGACGCCAATTTCGTCTGGTATGGTCAACGTCTCGTGATTGACCAAGGCGGATCAGTTTTCGCCGAGCCGCAGAGAGCGGGGGGATACCAGTTGTACAGAGTGAAGGCAGGCGACTCCCTTACCAAACTGGCTCGCCGCTACGGCTTCAGCGTGACACAACTGGCGCAACTTAACGGCATTTCGCCTTTGCGCTGGCTGTACAGCGGCCAGCAGTTACGGTTGCCCGTATCGCCGACTTCAGTGCAGGCCTCTCGGCCGGCAGCCCCGGTATCAGCCACCGGGCGGATAAACCTTGAAGAGTTTCAGCGCTACACAGTGCAGCCAGGCGACACATTAACCCGACTTGCCAAACAACACGGAATCAGCTTGTCGAGGCTCATGTCCATCAACGGCCTGTCGCTGGCAAGGTGGCTCTATGTGGGCCAGGTTCTGCTCCTGCCCACAGAAGCTGAATCCACCGTGATTCAGCCGGCCCAGCAGCCGGCTCCCCCAGTGCCCGCGTTGCAGCCAGCTCCGCCTGTCTCGGCGATGGTGCCAGGGCAATCACATGGTGCAGTTCATACGGTGCAGACCGGTCAATCTCTTAAGGACATTGCGGGACAGTACGGTGTCAACCACGCCTCATTAGCAAAGTTGAATAACTTGGCAAATAACAGTATTCTAGAGGCCGGTCAGTCATTGCGCATTCCGTCGGAGAACGCTCTCGAACTTCTGGAAGGAATGAAACATAGACTTGACCAGTCGCGGTATCCTACGTCGACTGAGCGTTGGGTCGAAGTTGATCTGAGCGAACAGATGGCAGTGGCCTACGAAGGCGCCACGCCGGTCAAGGCGTTTGTCGTCTCAACCGGAGTCGGGAATACGCCCACGGTCCAAGGAACGTTTCGCATTTGGGCCAAGATCGCCATGCAGGATATGCGGGGCGGTAGTCGGGCCGCAGGTACCTACTATCATCTGAGAGATGTTAAGAATGTACAGTACTTTCACAGGAGCTACGGCTTCCATGGCACGTACTGGCATGACAATTACGGTACACCGATGAGCCGCGGCTGCATCAATATGACGAATGAGGATGCCAAATGGCTCTTCGATTGGACGTCACCTGCGGTCTACGACGATGACTGGTTGTTCAGCAACAATGCCAACCCCGGTACACTGGTTATGGTCCATGAATAGAAGCTGGGTAAGCCACATATTCCGCCGAAGGAGTCAGAGCGCGATGGCCAGAAAGATCTGTGTGTCGATGGCGATGGCCCTGTTCTTTGGACTGCTGTCCAGCGGATGGGGCCGTCCAAATGCGGCGATTGCTGCTGAGAAGCTGGTACCGTTTCCGCAGCCACTTATTTCTGAGGGAACGCAGGCAGGTCTGGACTTATTGCCTCCACTACCATTCATAGGCGCGACGATGGACCTTCCCCGCGTCCGGCAAGAACAGGAAGAGCTACTGACTGCCGCGACGCAGACAGAGATCGTGGATGAAACGGAATACGCGGTCTCCTGGACCGGAATCACGGACCTCCATCTGGATGTCAGCCGGGCTCGAATCGAAGGCGAGAAGTGGATTGAAGTGAGCCTGAGTGACCAGATGCTGTACGCATGGCATGGCGAGCAGCTAGAAAATGAATTCCTCATTTCATCAGGAATCCAAGCGTATCCTACGGTAACAGGCGTGTTTCGCATGTGGGCGCGAACGCCTTCGCAGACGATGTCCGGAGGCGACCCAGATGCCGGCACCTATTACAACCTGCCAAATGTGCAGTGGGTGCAGTACTTCTACGGCGAGTTTGCATTTCACGGGACGTACTGGCACGACAATTTCGGCACGCCAATGAGCCATGGCTGTGTCAATCTGACGATAGAGGATGCGGAGTGGCTGTTCAACTGGACATTCCCGGAATGGGACGGCTCAGGGGGATGGCTGCGCACAACTGAGAGCGATGCCACTTTGGTGTGGGTGCACCGGTAATGGCGACGAGATCGCGGTCCAGGAAGAAGAGCCGGGCGAAGGGCGGCCGGCACTCACAGCAGGACGTGAGAGGCCGCCTGGCGCGGCCTTCTCGTCAGGAAGTGAAGGAGATTGCTGCCAAGAGAAGGCTCAGGCAGAACCTCTACATTTACGGCGGCGGCGCAATACTGATTGCGATCGTAGCGCTGGTCATTTACGTCAACATTCGAAATACTGCGCCGGTTGGCGAGGAAGAGTCGTTTGCCTCTCAGGGCAATACGCATATTCAGCAAGGCAGCGCTTCTCCCATCGATTACAACTCCACGCCGCCCACGTCCGGTCCGCACTATCCGGGACTGGCACCGTGGGACATCTATGATGAACCGATTCGATATGAGCAGGTCGTGCACAACATGGAGGATGGGGGCGTCATCGTGTACTATCAGTGTGAGGACAGTTGCCCGGAGTTGCGGGAGCAGCTGGCGGGGGTTGTGCAACCGTATCTGGACAGCGGGCGTCACGTCCTGATGATGCCCAATGACCCCAATTGGACGGGGTTTGGGTCGCAGTCAGCTCACAGGGATATGGAGGCGCGAATCGCGCTGACAGCGTGGCAGAGGCTGGACAAGTTTGATGAGTTTGACGCAGGCCGTATTCGGGCCTTTATAGACAGGTACGAGGGAATCGACCACCATGTGAGATAGTCTTCGCTTCAGCTTCGTCTGCCGTCTTCAGAGCAAATAAAGGCCCACAGCTTGCGCTGTGGGCCTGATTATTTTTGATTGCTGGCTGAGCAGTCAGTCCTGCTGAATTGCCTCTTCCACGGGCACCAGTTCCACTTCGCCGTCCTCCATTTCGACTACTTTGTAGACTTGCTCTGCTCTGTCGGTCATCAACACGCCGCCCAGGTGGTCGATTTCATGCTGGAAGATGCGCGCAAGCCAGTCGTAGGCCTTGATTCGCTGGGACTTACCGTGTCGATCCTGTGCTTTGACGAGGACGTAGGTGGCCCGGTCCACATCTGCAGCCAGGCCGGGCAGACTTAAGCAGCCTTCCTGACCGATCTCGGAGCCCTTTGCCTTGACTATTTCCGGATTGATCATTTCATAGCGCTGCATTGTCTCTTCGGGGCGTTCGGTATCCTCCGGATACTCGATCACGAAGATGCGCCGGTCCAGCCCAACTTGCGGTGCCGCCAAACCAACGCCCTTGCCTTCACGCATGGTTTCAACCATGTTGTCGAGGAGCTGATGGAGCCGTTTATCGAATGACCACACGCGTTGCGCCGGCCGTCGAAGAATCTCCTCTTCGTCCTCCCAAATTGTTACAATCGTAAGTTTCGCCATGCCGGACAATGGATTGCGTTCTGTATGGATGTGGCATTTCAGATCGGACAGGCGGGGGACGCAGGTCGGTGTGCAGGTAGGACGGTATATTTACAGCGTGCAGAGGGTACATTGCCCGCAGGTCTGCAGCGGGAGTACGGCGCCGGCTTTCGGCAATTAGGGCCGCTGGATGATCATCATCGTCAGACGACTGATATTGATCAGTCGACAGTTTTCATCCTCGATGCGGATTTCCCACACGTGGGTGCGCCGTCCGATGTGGATCGGTCGCACTGTGCCAGTGACGTCCCCTTCTGAAACGGTACGCAGATGGTTGCCGTTAATGTCGAGGCCCACCGCAGTCAAGGATTTCTGGTCAATCATAGCGTTTGACGCCACACTCCCCATTGTCTCGGCAAGTGCGATTGAGGCGCCCCCGTGCAGAAGGCCATAGGGCTGAAGGGTGCGCCTGTCCACCGGCATTCGGGCACGCATAAAGTCAGCGCCAACCTCGGTGAACTCAATACCGAGGTTGGCGGCCAGCGTTCGCTCGCTCATCCGGTTGATGGCGGCGACAGTCATTTCAGGATTGAACATTGTCCGATGCCGGCTTTTCCTTTTTACTTCGCCATGTTTCGCAGGGCATGGAAAATCGGCAAGGGGCTCCAGTCGTTGCGAACGATACCCCACTGGGCCTTTTCCGTTCCGTCGGCGACGACGCGGAAGTTCAGGTTCCCGAGGAATGCGGGACCGACCCAACCCCAGTTGCGCATCATCTGGAAGGCTTCGACCGTCCAGCGAGCCTGCTCGTCGAAGTCGTTGTCATTGGCGTAGCCATAGCGGGGGTCGAATGCGCCTCCGGCGGCCCAGCCGAACTCCGTCGGCCAGATTGGGATGTTTCCTGCACCATAGCGCAAGGCAAGGTTGCGGTAGCCTTCCATAGTGCTGCGGAAGCTCCACGAGTGATGGGGGTTGTCGCATGCGCCGTTGAAGTGCTGATTTCCGGTCTGCTGGATGGCTTCACATGCGCTCTGCCAGACTGCGTTAGGCGGCACGTTGTAGCCGCTGGGGTGTGCGCCGAAGCCGTCCACGTAGTTAGCCAGTCCCTGCTGCAGCATGGCTTCGAAGTAGCGGAAGTCATCCATGGCGAGGGAGCCGTTATCGCCGGCAGGCGTCAGCGCCCCGCTAATGACATACATTGACGGGCAGGCGGCCTTGATGGCTCCGTAGGAGGGACGCAGTAGCGCCATGTACTCGCTGGGATTGATCGGGCGGTTGCCCCATTCGTAGTGCAGATTCTGCTCGTTCCAGACTTCGATGGCTTTGACGGAGGAGCCGCAGTACTCTCCTGCGAGCCGTCCCAGGAACCTGGCGAAGGTCTGGGGATCGGCGGGCGGGCCGCCGACGGTGCCATCGTAGCCGGACTCGCGGGACCAGTTGGGTGCGTTGACTACGCTGAACAGCAGATTGAGTCCGCGCGAGTTGGCGGCGTTCACGAGCGGCCAGATATCACCGAAGCCGTACTGCCCCTGGTTGGACTCGAAGACCTTCCATTCGATCTGCTGCTTCACCCAACCGAAGCCCAGTTCGCGGGTCTTGTCCATGGCGATGCCTTCCTGGCCGTTGTGAATCATGTGCGCCTGGACGCCGTAGCCGAAGCCTATGCCAGGCAGCCTGGTTGAAGGCGCCGAGGGAGCAGGCGCTGCAGCCGGTGGCGCCGCTTCGGGCCGGGGAGGAATCTCAGACTCGGTGAACTTCTTCACACCGACAAGGGATCCGACGAGCTCGGTCAGATCGCGGTAGATCCAAGCGGGTTCGCTGACTCCCTCCACTTCGACCTGGAACCAGTCTTCATTGGGGCCGATACCGGTAATCTTCACCTGTGTGCCTGCGGTCAGCACGCTCAGGATTGGGTATTCGGTGCCGGGTCCGGCGCGAACGTTCAGATGCGTCGGCTGGGAGACTGCGAAGGGGCCTCCCGTGGCG
>VYDA01000460.1 GCA_009843665.1 Caldilineaceae bacterium SB0675_bin_29
CATAACCGGTGTGCGCGTGGTCAAATCTCTTCGCCGCGAAGAGGGCAACCTCGAGGAATTCACCGATCTCACCCGGACCATGTACCGCGCCGGATTTCGGGCCGCGTGGCTTTCGGCTCTTTTCTTGCCTGTGGTGCAACTGATAAGCGCAGTTGCAATTTCCGGAGTTATCCTGTACAGCGGCCAGCAGTTCCAACTGGGGGGCATGACGATCGGCGGCATTCAGGCCTTCATCTTCTACATCACGCACATGCTGTTTCCAATCCAGGAGATGGCGCGCATCTATGCCGAAATGCAGCAGGCCATCGCCTCCGGAGAACGCATCTTCAGCCTCGTCGACGCCGTGCCCGAGGTCCAGGACCGCAGCGGCGCACATGATCCCGATAGCTTGAGGGGCGACATCGTCTTCGACAACGTGGACTTCCAATACGAGGAGGAAAATCCCGTCCTGCGTGACTTCAGCCTGCACGTGAAACAGGGAGAAACGATTGCACTGGTGGGGCCAACCGGCGCCGGCAAATCGACGATTGTAAACCTGGTCTGCCGCTTCTACGAACCCTCAAAGGGACGCATACTGATCAACGGCAGGGACTATACAGAGTTGACACTGCACGGAATCCACAGCCGGGTCGGCGTCGTCTTGCAGACCCCGTACCTCTTCTCCGGCACGATATGGGACAATCTTCGCTACGGCCGGCTCGACGCAACCGACGATGAGGTCGTGAACGCTGCCAAGGTCGCCGGCGCGCATACCTTCATCGAGGAGCTGGAAGAAGGATATGTCAGCCAGGTGGGGGAAGGAGGCGTCCTCCTGTCCGTCGGCCAAACGCAGCTGTTGAGCTTGGCGCGGGCAATCCTCGCCGACCCCGATATCTTCGTCATGGACGAGGCCACCAGTTCGGTCGACACCCTGACCGAAGCTCTGGTCCAGGATGCCATGGACGCCATCCTGGCCGACCGCACCAGCTTCGTCATCGCCCACCGCCTCTCGACCATCCGCAAGGCGGACCGGATCCTGGTGATCGAGGACGGCCGCATCGCCGAACAGGGCACCCACGCCCAGCTGATTCGCCGGCAGGGCCATTACTACGACCTCTATACCAAGCAGTTCCGCGACGAGCGCATCGGCGCCGCGCAGCCGCTCCTGCATGCCGGGAAGATGGTCGCCGCCTGACATACAAGCAGGATTCATGAGGGATACGCCGGTTCTCAATCGAGGGCTGGCGTTTTCTTTTCCAGGGGGCGGTACCACCGCGCACATTGGCAGCGTCAGCCTATACTGGGACGAATCCAACCATCTGATCCATTTTATCGACTTGACATCAGCACCACCACAGGCCCTATAATGAGCGCACAAGTTGTACAAAGTGTTTCTGGATGACTTTTTTGCAACTGGCTTTCCACGCCTTATCACTGCTAAACCTCGTGCACCTTGAATCTTCGATTGCGTTATATGAGGTCCTCAGTCACCGGGTCATGACCTTGAATGGACTTGCGGGATTCACGAAAGTGCAAGTTGAAAGAGGTTAGCATTGGCTGAGGGTCGAAGCTCAACAGGCAGGCGACAGCATCAGGGGCGCTCCAGATGAAAATCACCAAGATTGAAACCTTCCGTGTGCGGGTACCCCTGCACCCTGTCAGCTGGCACAGTGCCGATATCGACGGTTTAGGCGGCGCCTGGTGGGATTTCCCCATCGTGCTGCTGCGGATGACGACCGACAGTGGTCTGAGCGGGCTGGGCGAGGCGCCCAAGGGCCTGCCAGAGGGAGCAATTCGCCGCTTTGCGCCGCTGTTTTGCGGGCGGAATCCATTTGAGATGAACTGGCAGCAATTGCCCATCGGCGACCATTGGAGCCCGGAGATCGGGGCCTATGAAGCCTATGAAATGGCCCTGTACGATCTGGTGGGCAAAGCGCTGGAACTACCGGTCTACCAATTGCTCGGCGGCGCCCATCGCGACCGGGTGCGGGGGGCGCTATGCAGTGGGCAGATGTGGCCTGAGGATGCGGCGAAGCGGGCCCGGCTGGCCGCGGAACTGGGTATAAGTGTGCTCAAGATGAAAGCGGAGGTGGGCGATCCCGTGGTGGAGCGCATAGCTGCCATCAACCAGGCAGTTGGCACAGCTGTCAAGGTGACTATCGACGCGATGCAGCACCTGCGACATCCGATACACGTAATCGACCTGGCGCGCGGCCTTGAGCCGTATCACGATAACATCGAATGTCTGGAGGACCCAGTCTCCCGCAGTAATCTGGACTGGTACGTTTTGTTAAGAGAGAAACTGGACATTCCCCTGGCAATACATCTACGCAATCTTGAAGAAGCGATTAACGTCGTCAAACGCGAGGCGTGTGACTACCTGAACGTGGGCGGTAACATGAACGAATTCAAGCGCGGTACGGCGATCGCCGAGGCGGCCGGATTGCCTGTCTGGCTCGGATCGGGAGCCGGCCTCGGCATCTCGGAAGCGTGCTATGTGCATGCCTGTGCAGCGACTAAGGCGACAACGCTGTCCAGCGACATTGTGGGAGAGAGGTTACGCGTGGATGACCTGATTGTCCGGCCCCTCGAATTCGAGGACGGTTGCTTCAAGGTACCGCAGGAGCCGGGCCTGGGCGTAGAGCTGGATGAGGATGCGCTGGAGCGGTTCGGAGTTCGTGAATCCTGAATGGCAGTGACGGGTACTTCCCAGGCTACTGGATATCCGCCTGGGTTCGCGGGCCTCTCGCCCGCAAACGTTCCAGAACAGTTGAGGCGGTCAGATACTTACCATCCATCTGGCACAGAGCGGCCAATAAAATGCAATAGACCTGGCTTAACAAGATTTCTACATCAAAATTCCAGTTGAAATCCCTGTTGAGTCCACGATTCAGTGAATTTAGCAAGAGCCTGCGTGACGCCCGCTATCCGTTTGCAGAGTCCGTCCTCATGGAATTGGACTCAGATGTAACCACAACAATGGGAGGATCATCATGCGACAGACAGCAAGAATTTCGCGGCGACGGTTCATCCAGGGGGCAGGAGGGCTTGGCCTGGCGGTATTAGCTTCGGCCTGTGCCCCGGCAGTACCGGCAGCCGAAGAAGAGTCGCCAGCGGCACAGGAGGCCCAGGAGGAGCCCGCGGCCCGGCAGGTTCTGACCCTGGCCCAGGCCGAGCCATTCAAGGCGCTTGACCCGCATACAATGGGCACGGTGGTTGACCTTCGATACCATGAAGTGAACTTCAATGGCCTGGTACGGGCAGACGTCCATTACAACATCGTTGCCGAACTGGCCGAGAGTTGGGAGGTCAGCGATGATCTTCTGAACTACACATTCCACCTGCGTGAGGGTCTGAAATGGTCGGATGGAAGTCCCTTCACCGCCGAAGACGTAGTCTACAGCCTCAATCGCAATGCGGCGCATGAAGACCCTGGCACCAAGCGCTGGCTGGCAGACATCGTTGGCTATGAAAGCGTGCGCGATGGTGAGGCCGAGGCTATGGAAGGCGTGGTGGCTGTCGACGACTTCACGGTGTCGATCACGCTCGACGTGGTGGTCGATTTCCTGGCGCGCCTGACATTCCCGGCCTTCTGGATGGTACAGAGGGCCAACGTGGAGTCTGGCACTCCCGACGACCCCTGGACGCAGCGCGCAGTCAGCACAGGTCCCTTTGCGATTAAGGAGTTCAGTGAGGGTCAGCGGATCGTCTACGAGTCGAATCCTCACTTTTACGAAGGCCCTCCGGAGTTGGATGAGGTGGTCTGGCTTCAGTTGGAGGATAAACAAACACAACTTGCGCTCTACGAGAACGATGAGATCGACGTTGTGGAACTTGACACGGTCAATGTACCACGCTTCAGGGAGGCCAACGACCCCGAACTGGTGGAGGTCGACCTGATCTGGTGGTGGTACACGTGGAAGAAGGTGCTGATTCCGCCCATGGACGACATCAAGGTGCGGCAGGCCTTCAATGCCGCCATCGACCGTACAACCCTGATAGCAACGGTCTTGAAGGGGCTCTACACCGAGGCCCATGGCATCATTCCGACGACCATGCCTGGGCACAATCCCAATGTGCAGGACATCCCCTTCGATCCTGACCGGGCCAAGCAGTTGATCAGTGAATCATCCTACGGCGACGTGAGTAACCTGCCGCCGGTCAAGTTCTTCCAACCGGGTTGGTCGGGCATCTTCGGCATTGCCCCGCGCTTGATCGTGGCCTTGCAGCAGATGTGGCAGGACAATCTCGGCATCGAGATCGAGATCAAGGTGGAAGAGTTTGAGTACGAAAGCGCTGAAACGCGGGCGCAGATGGGCATCAACAGCACTTTGGCGCGCTTCCCTGACCTTGATGCGATCGTCTGGGAAATGGCGCATAGCCAGTCGCCGCGAAACGCGCCCGACCTCAACCGATGGGGATACGGCAACCCTGAGGTGGATGCGCTGTTGGACCAGGCGCGATACACAGGCAATCGAAGCGAGAAGCAAGAGCTGTATCAGCAGGCAGAGCAGCTCTACATCACAGACGCGGCGATTATGCCAATCATGTTCAATCGCCTGTTCGTGCTGGTCAAGCCCTGGGTGAAGAACTTCGAGGTCGGGCCAACCAGTACCTACCCCAACACGCGCAATGTGATAATTGAGCCGCACTAGGCGTTAGGAGAGTAGTGTGGAGCCTGTTTGAGACCAGGAGTTTCTGCACGAGCTGCAACCGGTGATTGCAGGCGTCACTCCTGTACTAAAGCGTTAGGCAAGCTCCCGGTCTCATTCAGGATTCCCATTGGCAGGACGGAGAACTGAAGTCAGAGATTGGACACTGATGAAGTTGGTACTGTCGGTCTCCAATCTCTCGCCTTCGGGGGACGCAATTCGATGACACAGTATCTTATTCGTCGTCTGCTTGTTTTCATCCCCACCTTCATGGCGATCACATTGATCACGTACACGCTTGGCTTCTATGGCCCTGGAGACCCGGTCAGGATCAGGCTGGGCGAGAACTGGCACGATGAGGAGGCCTACATTGCGCTGAAGCATGAGTTGGGCCTCGACCGGCCGTTTGCCGAGCAGTTTTTCGACTACCTGTTGGCCGTCGTACAGGGTGATTTTGGCATTTCCATCTATCGCAGCGACCTGCCTGTGGGCAAAGCCATGGCGCAGACTCTGCCTGTTTCAGCGACCCTGGCACTGGCCTCTTGCCTGATTATTATCTTTGTGGGCGTTCCCCTGGGGTTAATCGCGGCGCTCAACCACAATACCTGGATCGACTACCTGCTGGTGTCGGTCACGGTGCTCGGTTCTTCCATCCCTGTGTTCGTGCTCGCGCCCATCTTTATGATAGTGCTGGTGCTGAAACTAAATCTGATCAATACGATCTATGGGTGGGAGGGCTTTTTCAGCCAGAAGATCATAATGCCGGCCCTGATCCTGGCTTTTGGGCCGCTTCTCGGTGTCATGCGGTTGACGCGCCAAGGCGTATTGGAGGTGTTGAACCAGGATTATGTGCGGACGGCCCGCGCCAAAGGACTGCCGCGGCGAACGGTCGTAGGTCGTCACGTCCTTCGCAATGCCATCACACCCCTGCTTACCAACATGGGGCTGGTGGTGGCCTTCCTTATTACCGGCTCGATCCTGCTGGAGGGCATTTTTGGTATTCCCGGATTTGGCGGTCTGATCGTGAAATCGCTGCGTCAGAGGGATTATCCTATCCTGATGGGAACAACGATAGTCGGTGCGGCAATTATTATGCTTGCCAACCTCATAGTTGATACTGCTTACGCTTACATTGATCCGCGAGTGAAGTATGACTGAGAAGCAAGATGTGGAGCGGACACTTGAGTTGAATCATTCGCAGAGCAGGGAAATCGAGGCGCGCAGCCTGTGGGGGGACGCGTTTCGGCGGCTGGTGCGCAGTAAGACGTCGTTGTTGGGTCTGGGCATCTTTATGCTGTTCGTATTTGCGGCGATATTTGGTCTCGCACTCTCGCCTTACGACTATCTGCGCCAGGACTTGTACGCGCTGGAGCAGGGCCCGAGTTGGGCCCATCCCTTCGGCACCGACGAATTGGGGCGAGATTTCCTGACTCGCATAATCGCCGGCGCCCGCACGGCCCTCTTCGTGGGCGTCTTCGTAACCATCCTGCAAGTGGGAAGTGGCGTTCTTATCGGGGCCACCGCCGCGTATCTGGGTGGTTGGATCGACACTCTTCTCATGTGGACCGTGGACACGATTTTGTCCTTCCCGCACTTCCTGCTGGCGGTCTTTATTAACGCGACGCTGGAAAATCCAATCGAAGACGCGATGATTGCCGTCGCCGAGCGCACCGGTTGGCAGTGGGCCAACAACACGGTTTATATCGATTATGTGGTGGTCTTTGGTGCTCTCGCCATGGTCGGTTGGGGACCGATTGCCCGCTTGGTGCGCGGTCAGATTCTCTCTCTGCGGGCGCAGGATTTCATTCTGTCGGCAGAGGCGGTCGGCGTACGGACGCCGCGCATTGTCCTGCGCCATCTCTTGCCCAATGCCCTGGGGCCGGTGATCGTGGCTGCCACAGCCGGCTTCGGCTCCATTGTGCTGGCCGAGTCCTCTCTTAGCTTTCTGGGCATCGGCATCCAACCGCCTGGCGCGAGCTGGGGGGCGATGATCACCGAGAATATGGGTGTCTGGCGCGAGAGGCCGCACCTTGTCGCTGTGCCAGGAATTACCCTCTCACTCATCGTTTTTGCTGCCAACTTTCTGGGCGACGGCCTCAACGATGCGCTGAATCCCCGGTCGCGCCAATAGGCTGTATGCGCATTCACTCGGGTGCATCCCAAAATGGGGGCAAACTTCCCCATGCCTCAGGTCGCTGCGGAGCCTCAATCATCTCAAGACTAACTCCGCGTCAGGGTTAGTCCCTTCTCTGACCACTGACCACTGACCACTGCAGTTCCGGGCGGTCGGGCCTATTCGGCCCTCCCTTG
>VYDA01000355.1 GCA_009843665.1 Caldilineaceae bacterium SB0675_bin_29
CTGATCGTGGTTCACGGTCAGCTCAAGGGTCTCGGGATTCATGAACTCTGCCCCCCAGCTGAATCCCCACGTGTAGACCCAGCGCCCCTGGAATGCCCACGGAATGAAGCCGATCGACTCGTAGCGTTCGCCCGTTTTCTTCGTCAGCGCCTCGGCTGCCGCGCCGATCTCATCGATATGCGTGGGCGGGTTATCGGGATCGAGGCCGGCCTCTCTGAACAGGTCCTTTCTGTAGTAGAGGACGCGTCCGTCCATCGAATACAGGAACGCGTACCACTTGCCTTTCCACAGGTTCTGGTCATTGACTGCTTTGTAGAACAGATCGGTGGTGAGGTTTGCGGCGCTCATCCTGTCAGAGAGATCGACCAGGGCTTCGTTCTCCGCCCAAAGCGGGACAGAGGCCGGTTCGAAGTCGACCAGGTCCGGTGGAATCCCGGCGGCGATGTCGGCCATCAACGCCTCTGATGCCAGCGTTCCTGCCGTGCGCGCCGCGCCCCAGGTATACTCCAGACGCAGGTCCGGATTTGCATCGTTGAATTGAACCACGAGCTCTCTCTTTAACTCACCAACCAGGCCCGACGGAGCGTGAACTCCTGCATATTCCAACTGAACGATTTCCGGTCTGACAGGTGCCGCGGGTACCTCGACCGTCGTTGGCATGGCACAGGCGGCCAGTGCCGCTGCCCCCATGCTCCCGGCGCCAATGCGCAGAAAGTCACGACGTGAAAGTTGCTTGCTCATTTTGCGCTTCTCCTTTCCAGTGGCGGTGCAGTTTCGGTCGCTGTCGGAATGACAGTGCAGTCTCCCGAGGTTGTCTCCAAGTTCACCTCCTTTGTCCTACAAACTGGCGTTTGCGAACGAAGGTACTTCCGACTTCAGCAATCCATTGCAAGGGAGTTCAAAAAGCAGTTGTTCCCTTTAGGAAGAGCAATCGAGGACAGGTAAAGCCAAATACCTTTCTACGGCCTGGAGATTGGGGCGGAAAGTTTCGGAGCAATTGGTAGTTCACGCAAAGTATACATAGTTATCAAGTCAGGGCAAACACAAGAAAAGTGGCTAGGGAGCTCCTGCAGCCCGATCCGGCGGTAGTGGGGTTCGACGGAACCGTTAGCTCCCGGATTCGCTGAATTCGTCGAAGTGGACAGCGTAGAACTGCGGGGAAGAGAAGATTAGTAGGGCTGGCGCCGCGGTGGAATGCAAGCTGTCTGCTGCGAGGGCCAATGAACAAACCGCGTTGGCTCACGGTCTGACATAGCCAGCGCGGTTAGATCTGAACTACGTTTCTTCGAAGAAGTGAATCAAACGCCTAACTTAATTGTAGGGGTCGTTCCCGCTGTTATAATGCGTCCGCCAACCGCATCGCCTCCAATGTCTCGTAGCAGGCGCCAAGGGGATGGTAATCGGTCTTGGAGGGCGGGCTCTTGAGGTCATCGTACTTCTGATTGTCTGCATCCAGAATCCGGTACCATCCACCGTACTCGTGGTCGACAAAGTGCCTGTCTGAGTATGCCCAAGCCTTGTCATACCACGCCCAGTAACTGTCATCTCCTGTACGCAGCGCCAGCGCGGCCGCCGCTGCGAAGGTTTCCGATAATACCCAGTAGTAACGGTCGCGGTCGAGAATTGTGCCGTCCGGCGTGAAAGTATAGTGCATTCCTCCGTTCTCGTCGTCCCAGCTCTTCTCGAGCGCGACGTCAAAGAGATTTCGGGCCCTGGGCAGCATCCAGTCCTCCGGGCGGTACCGCTCCAGGATCAGCAACAGCTTGGACCATTCCGTGAAGTGCCCCGGCAGATATCCGTATGGCTTGAACAGGTTCTGCGGATCGTCCTTATTGTAGTCCCAGTCGTGCGTCCAGTCAGTGCGGTAGTGTTCCCACACCAGCCCGTCAGCCTTGTCAGCCAGTTCAACACAGATGCGCTTCGCCAGAAGATGGGCGCGATCGAGGTAGCGAGACTCGCCGGTGGCCTCGAAAGCGGACAGCATCGCTTCACACATATGCATATTGGCATTCTGGCCGCGGTAGGGATCGACTGCATCCCAATCGCCCGCCGCGATCAGATCGGAGTAGAGTTGCGCCTCCGGCTCCCAAAAGCGCGTCTCCAGAAGATCGTAAGTCTCGGCTGCAAGTTCAACTGCGCCGTCGACGCCGGCCTTTGCCGCGCAGGCCGCGGCCAGCAGGACAAAGGCGTGCCCGTAACAGTGACGGTCGCCGTCCTCGACATCCCGGCCACTCAAGACCCAGGCGAATCCGCCATCCGGTTGCCGGTGCATCTCCGTGAGGCATCGCAACCCGTGAGCAGCAGCATCCCTGTAGGCGGGCTCGTTCAGCACAATTGAAGCGACCGAGTAACAGTATACAAAGCGGCATGTCCCCACCAGGTGCTTGGTCATGCGGTCGAAGACCGAACCGTCATCGCGCATCTGGTTGATATAGCCCCCGTACTCCTTATCAATACATTCCGGGTGGTAAAAGGAGATGATGCTGCGAATGTGGTCGCGCAGGAAATCAGGGTCGCGATATGACATTTTCGGTTCTCCCCTTATCTGGGATGTGGCCATGTGGATCCGGTGTGGGCGTCGTCGTCAGATCCAGGCCCCCCAGGGATCACACTTCTTCAACCTGTCGCCAAGTGCCGAGTAGACGTCGGGCAGGTCAAACATTTCGAGACAGCTTTCAATGAAACACGAAAACGGCCAATTGTGCAAGGGATTGTCGATCAGAAGCTGGTAGCTGGGGAGGTAGTGTACAAGCTCGCAAGTAGGTTGCGAAGCGTGCAAGAGTGCGGCCAGCGCCACCGGCACCGAGCCGATACCGCGTCCAATCAGATGAACGTTCGCGCCGCCGTCTTCGAGACAGTCTATCGTGCGCAGCAGGTCATATACGCGCCTTCCCAGATAGCTCTCGCCCATCATGCTGCCGAAGCTGGCATAGAGATAGTCGGCGCCGTAAGGTTCGAGCAGGTCGCTGGAACCGCAGGAAGTGGGGAAGCTCTGGCCCGTGCCGCGTAGGTCGGCGGCGAGGATGCGCTGGCCTTCGCTGACACGTCCCTGTAGCCAGGGAAGCGCGGCACAGTCCTCTTCGCCGGAGAGATGGCCAACATACAAAGTGACCGGCTCCCTCGGAAGACGGCACTGATTTTCCAGGTCGCCGAACATGGTCAGAATGACCTGAATGCCCGGTTCAGTCTCGACCGCGAACTGGTAGCCCTTGCCGGTCTTGGAGTCTTGTCCCCCGCTTCGGCGCAAATAGCGGTAGTGGGGCGGCGCCTCAGACATGTCGATGTTCAGGTGGCTCCTGACCGTTGCCTTCAGGGACGATTCATCAAGTTGGGAGCGCTTCGCCAACAGCTCATTTGCCCGTGCCTGCGTGAAGCCGAAAATCTTCTTGCTGCCAAAGGGGACCACCTCGCCCCCGGCGGCGTTAAGCTGCGTCTCCGGGATCTCCTCCATCTCCGGCTCCTGGCACTCGACATCCAACCCTGCATGCTTGATGAAGAAACGGTACATCGCCTCGCGCGCATGCTTATGGAAACCGTGATCTAAATGGCCCACGCTGATTTCGGTGGAGTCCGGAGAGCCGAGCAAAGTATGAATCTTCTTCATCTCGGCATGGGCCTGTCTCGCTCCGCGCAGATCAAAGTAGCAGTTCTCCTCGGCCAGAATCATGGTGGGCCGCGGTGCATAGGCCAGCAGCAGGTCGGCCTCGTCCAGGCCGAACTCCAACGCACACGGTGGGTTCTGTTCGGCATCTGCGGGCAGCTCGTTCTCCAGATTGCACAGCCAGCTCGTGATATAGCAGTCCGGCGCCGCCATAGTGATGCGCGGGTCGAGCGCCGTCAGCTGTGTAGTCTGTGTCCCCCCGCCAGAGCAGCCGGTACCCCCAACGCGCGACGCGTCCGTTTCCGGCCGCGCCAGCAGATAGTCAAGCCCGCGAATCGCATCCCAGGCGAACCAGCTGCCCACAAAGTCGCCGGTTAGCAGCATACGATTGCCGATCATGTTGTGGGCGACCGTCGACCTGGGCCCGGTCTCCCCTTCAGGCACGCCCTCCTCGGCGTAAAACTGGCGCCGCTCCCCCTGCGAGACCGGATCCACTATCAGGACGGCGAATCCCTTGCTTGCCAGCCCGCGGGCAAAGAACTGGTAAGGCCCGTAGGCCTTGCCCGTATCGGAGTGTCCGCACAATCCGAGAACGCACGGCAGCTCGGCATCGAGCTTCTTTGGCAGGTAGAGGTTGGCGCTGACCAGGAAACCGGGCCGGCTCTCGTAGACGACCTTCTCCAGGCAGATATCGCCAAGATCCAGTGTTCCGGTAATCTGCGCGTTCAGATCGGTTCTCGCCGGCAACGCAGGAAAACAGCGCGCGGCCTTGGCGCGCACGTCCTCCACGTATGCTTCGGCCTGCGCCCGCGTCTGAATTGCGTCTAGCCTTTCAGCCCGCTCCTCCAGAATGCTGCGCACGCGACCGACCGTGTACTCGTGGACCATATGTCCGTAGCGATTATTATACATGTTGGGATTTCCGTGAATGGTTGGGTGAGGGACAGTCTAACCCTTGATGCCGCTCATGACAACCCCTTGCACGAACGTCTTCTGGACGAAGAAAAAGATAATCAGTCCGGGCAGGAGCACCGTAAGGGAGGCGGCAATCAGCCAGTGTTATTTGACGTCGGCAAACTCTCCATTGATTAACCAGATCCAGAGCATGGCCACCGCCGCGCCGGACACGACCGCGGTCAGACAGAAGACGGTGCGGCAGAAGGCGACACCGTGCAGGGCCTGATTAAGCGGCAGCGCCAACAGCATTGCGAAGTGCAGATCGAAGGGTAAGGAAAAAGGCTGTTGACGCTGGCAACTTTCAGGGACTGACAAAAAGTGGGTCGAACGAGAAGAGTCCTAAATAATTGTCCAGACCGGTCCAACTGGGGGCTTGAATCAGATCCCACATGAAGAGGCTGACGCCCAGCAAGGCGGCGCCCACCTTGGCAGAGTCAGCCGCCGCGCGGCCAGAGATCAGTTCTGCACTCTGCCCCACCTCAGGAAACCTACTGCGATCTTATGCTGCACAGCATCTCAAAAAAAGTCCTCCTGGTGAGATACCTTTGGAGTTCCTCATCATCCAGTGTAACTCACCGGAAGGACTGAGCTTTTGAAATGGGGGTACGGGCCTACCTGCAGATCAAGAAACTGGCCTACCCTGACTAGCAAATCGCCCTATGAACTTTCCGCTTGCTCCTTCATGATCTCCTCGTAACGACCAGCGCCTGCTGCGAACTCCTCGTGCTGGCGCTCAAAGAAGGTCTCTTCATCAATCTGACCTGTGAGCCACGCTACGAAGATCGGCCGCCACTTCATGAAGTTGTCGTTGTCCCAATACAATCCCATGCCCCACCAGGCGATGGCATACTCGTACAGTGGCAACTGAAACGTCGCAATTTCCTGCCAGATCGGTCCAAGGGACCCATCGACGGCGGAGGAAATGCGTCGTTGGTTCTCGTTGACCATGAAAGAGTTGTTCTCAGGCGTGGTGATGAACTGCCACCAATTGATCGTTTCAGCCAGGTTGTCGCGTGACTCCACCGAAGATCTCAGGATCACGGTTTCGGCCCCCTGAATGGCGTTGATCAGGTCGCCGGGCACCGTGCCGTCGCCGGCTGTTGTCCGCGGGGGATCGACGGCTCCTGGCTCGGTTGCCGTAGCCGGGATATCGCTGCTGTTGGGAATGGGTACCGGCACGAATCCACGCTCAAAGGTGACGTTGGGATCGTTGGCAATTTTCGAGAAATCCCATGAGCCGGCGTACATCAACCCGATTTCGCCCTGACGCCACAAGAGGTCGATATCGGTCGTGGCGAACCCATCAAGCCAGTACGTGCCCAGTTCATACATTTCGGCCCAGGCGCGTCTGTAAATCGGCGTCTTGGGTCCGATAAGACCACTCTTGAAGGCTGGCAACGCCTCCTCAATGCCCATAAACTTGTCGCCATTGAGGTCCATCTCCCCGCAGATGGGCTGCATCATGGAAGGCAGAATCTGCAATGCCAGGGGCCACAGGTCGCCAGCATCCTTCGCAAGCGGCCAGGGGGCGAAGCGGTCGCCGGCTTCCTTTAACGCCCTTGCCACCTCCTTCTCCTGGGCCCAGGTGGCCGGCGGCTCCAGGCCCAAGCTTTCGAGCACATCCTTATTGTAGGCCAGCCCGATCTCGATGTTGGGCCAGATTGCGTCGATAGGAGCGCAATACTCCAGATTATCGGGCTGGTTCAGTGAGAGCATGTATGACGGATAAAAGATATCGCGCCAGGCCTCGTACTCCGGTGCGTAGGGATTGGGCTGGTCCAGATACTCGCCAATCGGTAAGGCCCAACCGTTCTGCACCGCGAAGTTATGGCCGCTCCACACAAGATCTGGCGCCTCTGCCGCGGCCACTTTCGCGGTCATACCTTCGAAGCCGCCCAGATCAGGGTCCCATACGATCTCGATTCCCGGATTCGCCTCCTCGAAATGTTGGGCCAGTATGCGGGTGGCATTGACCACAACCGGCTGTTCGGCAGAGCGGCTGGTCCACTCCGTCGGCGAGTACCAGTTCAACTCGCAATGGACCCCCGTCCGCTCGGCGTCCGGCTGGGCAGTCTGCTCCTCCCCGCCTCCCGCCTCTGCTGGCTGGTCAACCGTGGGTGCTGGCGGAGCGCAAGACACAAGCAACACGGCGCCCCCCGCCGTGCCGGCCAGACTTAGAAAGTGTCGTCTACTGAAACTTGCCTTTTCCATGGCTTTCACTCCTTGTAATCGGCTGTCCCTCGCCATGCCCTGGCAGTTGGGCATCGGCTCCTTGAATCGACTTGCAGAATACTCAATCGAACTTCCGCGGCACCAGGGCTTTGTCTGGTGATAGGCGAACTCCTTTCAGGTAGTGACGGCCCTACAC
>VYDA01000714.1 GCA_009843665.1 Caldilineaceae bacterium SB0675_bin_29
CTGCAACGTGCCTCCATACTCAGCCTGAATGTAGTTTTGGCCGAAGAAGCCGTTCGAGGATTGGAAATCAATCAACCGTTCGACCACGTCCATGACCCCGGATTCCAGTTCTCGGAATTGGGGCATTCGGTGATAATGCGCCATCCCGTCGAGCCAGCGGCCAACAAAGTCGCCGCCGTAAGCCCAGCCATCCGGGTCGGCATGGAAGTCGCGGAATAACCTTTCCCGCGGCATCGCCACCAAGTGATTCACCGAGCGCGTCAGAACGTCCTTAAGTCCTTGGCGCGGCGATATCTGTTCGTAGCGAGCTAAATTCATTGGAGTTCCTTTTCTTACTCGATGCCCAAGAGGCGGGCGAGGTTGCCGCCAAGCACAAGCCCCTCGGCTTCCTCGCCCAGATTGAGCCGGCGAATCGACTCCACCGCGAAATCCATCGGCACGCCGGGGCCATTCGAAGCAAAGCAGACCCGCTCAGGGCCGACCTCCTGAACGGCTTGTTTGATCATCAGCGGTTCGGCAACCGTGTTCGTGCCGAGATGGACGTTGGGGAAAACTTTGGCCACCTCTATGGCTTCGCCCAGCCCGTCGCGGTACCCCATGTGCTCCATGATGATAGGCAACTCAGGATAGCGGGCAGCCACCAGTCCAACCTGGGCCGGCGTGCTGAGGTAAGCGCCGGAGTGGATGTTCACGAGCAGCCCGAGTTCGCGCGCTTTGTCCAGCACAGGCAGCGGCGCCTGCCCATAGATCGGGTAATTGCACGCAACCGACATCAATTTCAGAATCGGCATGCCCCACTGCGTGGCGGCTGTTTCCAGTTCCTCTACCGCAGCCTGCCCAAACAACGGATTGATCTGGCAACAGCCGATGAGACGCGGCTCATCCTTCACAAATTCTGCCAATCCGCAATTGTTGGGATTCGTAATAGGACCGGCGATCAGCGCCACAAGGTCTATGCCCCCCAGATCGGCGTCCTCCAGAATCTCCTTGATGCCATAGATCTTGCCATCCACCGGTTGCTGCTCTGTCCAATAATATTCAAAGTCGATGCGTTTCATGGCACAAGTCTCCCCCTCTTCATGTGCGTTCAGATTGAAAACGCGATTCCCCTCGTATGGCGTACTGTGCGTATTGCGTAGTCCGCGCCGGGAGTCAGCGGGCGCTCTTGCATGCTCATAAAGTAGGGTTTACCATACATTGCTCCAGTGGCAGTACACGGTGAGCAAGATGAGTATACTCGAACCGTTCCATTCCGTCGAATGCTATTAAATAGGATATGGTTGGCACCGATCGCTAGACCACGAAATGGGAAAAATAAGGTGCATCTAGGCGAGTAGGGCCGGCTCTGATCGGCAACGGGCGGTCTGCCGCCATCAGAGCACGAAGTGCTCTTCAGCCGGCGTGCGGTAGTTGAGACTTTGGTGTGGTCGCTCATGGTTGTAGAAGTCGAAGTAGGCGTTCAAGCAAGCCTGCAACTGGTGTCCTGTGTCATACTGTTGAAGGTAGATGTTCTCATATTTGACGCTACGCCATAGACATTCGCAGAAGACGTTGTCGAGGGCGCGGCCGCGGCCATCCATGCTGACTTGTATGTAAGCTGCGAGCAAGCAAGCGGTGAAGCCATCTGCCGTGAACTGTGCGCCCTGATCGGTGTTGAAGATCTTAGGTCGACCCATGCTGAGCGCCTGACGCAGAGCGCCTGACGCAGAGCATCGAGGCAGAAGATGCCGTCCAGAGAGTCGGAAAGCCGCCAGGCGAGCACATAACGGCTGTACCAGTCGATGACAGCGACCAGGTACATGAAGCCCCGCAGCAGCGGCACATAGGTGATGTCTGCGCTCTAGACCTGGTTGACATGCGTAATCGGCAGGTTGCGCAAAAGATAGGGATTGCGCTTGTGCCCTTTGCCAAGCGAACTGCTGCTTCTCCTGGGGTAGAAAGCTTGAATGCCCATCAGACGCATCAGACGCCCCGGTCTCTGGCTCCGGCAACCGGAATCTTGCCGACCGGTCCCCGTCCGGCCTTCAGCTTCTGACTCTCATGCTTGTTGCTTTCCTTGCCGCCGTTAAAGGGAGCGACCGGCTCTTCAAGGTTCGCCCACACTTCCCGCAACCGGCTCAACATGAACCAAGCCGTCTTCTACGTGACGCCTATCTCACGGGCCAGCTGGGTGGAGGGAATGCCCTTGCGGCGTGAGGCCGTCAGCCAAGCGGCGGCAAACCACTTTTGAAGCGGAAGCCTGCTCTTCTCAAAGATCGTGCCCTTCCGCACGGAGAACTCCTTACGACAGTCGGCACACTTGCATTTGAGCTTCTTGCTGAGACGGTAGGGCTGCCTTGTGGATTGACACGGCGCGCGAATTTGGCCGCCCTATATTGGAGTCACAAGGCGATTGCCTGATGATGGCCTGAGATGGCGGGAAGTGGAAGACATGACGCAAAGGTGGAGTATGGAAGCACTCCCAATAATAACTTTCGACCCTACAGTGATGGGCGGCAAAGCATGTATCCGGGGGCAGCGTGTGACGGTTGGAACCGTCGTAGACCTATGGGTAGCCGGGCCGTCAGCCGACTGGATCCTGGCAGCCTACTCTTATCTTGAACAGGAGAATTTCGACCAATCTCTAGCCTATGCGGCATGGAGGCTGGAAGAGCGGGAGGTTCCGCTATTCCTTCCATGACAGCTAAACTGTTGGTCCGGTGATGGGGATCAACTACACTGCAACAAATGTCGTGAGCTTGTCCTATCTCGACTCTGGCTTCTTCAGGGGCTTGTCTGAGCGTCGACCAGGTTCAACCCTATAACGGCCCTTCGATTCGAAAGTGATACAGGGGGCACTCCTCCCCCCTCAATTCCCGCTATACAATTTATCATGCAACGCCTTCGCATAGCGATCAATGTTCCGCTCGCGGCGCCGGCCGCCGCTCTCATCCAGCATCCGGTTGCGCGCAGCCTGCGCCGGCGCACCGGGCACTTGCGTCGCGCCCACCCCCGGCACATCCACACGGTAGGACGCGGGCGCATCGGCCTGCCGCAGCTTCAGAATACTTTCAGCCAGCGCCGCGCCGGCCTCTTCCCGCTGCTTCAAAGCGGTGCTGCCGATCAAATTCTTGACCTGCGTGATGATCCCCAGCAGGTCGTGCGTCGGCTTCGTCCCCGCCCCGATCATCAGCCCCGTAACCACAATGTCCCACATATCCGGCACCTGGACCAGAAAACCGGGCAGCGTCTGGCCCAGATAGGCCATCAATCGCATGCCGCTGTAGTTGGAGACCACAACGCCCAGGAAAATGCCCGCCAGCAGGCTGGTGCTGCGCTTGAACGCCACGTAACCGGGTGACTTGAGATCGCTGGGCCGCCAGCCCAAAAAGCGCAGCGCACCCCACTCCAGGTAGTGCCAGCCCAGTTCCATCAAGCGCTCTATCCCCGCCGCCGCCCCCAGCAACGGTACCATCGCCGGCATCACCGTCGTAATCTCCGTCCCGACCGTCTGCTCCGTCCCCGCGGCCAGCGTCAACTTCGGCAGCGCACCCGCCAGAAACAGGCCGCCGAAAACACCCCAACCCAACCGCCGCACCATTTTCATCCGCATACATGTCTCTCCTACAGTTCTACAATCCTCAGTCACCGGCTTCCGGTTCCCGACGCTCGCCCGCCTCCAATCGCAAATCAGGAGGCGGCCGCATACCGCTCTGCCAGTTCAACCAGCAGCCGCACGCCGTATCCGGTCGCGCCCTTCGGCGTCTCCGCATTGATACGGCTGTCCGTCAGCACCATATTGGCGATGTCCAGGTGGGCCCAGGGGTAGCCTTCAGTGAAATGCTCGATAAACTTAGCGCTGCTGCTCACGCCGGCCCCCCCGGCGCTGTTCTTGACCTCGGCCATGTCGCTCTTGATCGGCTTCTCATACTCCGCATCCATCGGGAACGGCCACAAAAGGTCCCCGCTGTGGTCGGCCGCGGCCATCAAATGCTCTTCCAGAGAACTGTCGTTGCTGAAAAGACCGGCGCGAATATACATTCCCAGCGCCGTACCGATCGCGCCCGTCAGCGTCGCCAGATCCACAACCGCGACCGGGCCGAAACGGGCCGCGTATGCCAGCGCGTCCGCCAGGATCAGCCGCCCCTCCGCGTCCGTGCTGATGATCTCCGCCGTCTTGCCGGTCATGCCGGTTACGATATCACCCGGCCGGAAAGCTTCGCCGTCTGGCATATTCTCCACACACGGCGCGATCCCGATCACCCGCCTCGGCACGCCGAGCCGGCCGATCGCCTCCATCGCGCCGATCACTGCCGCCGCGCCCCCCATGTCGTCCTTCATCGCCCACATGCCGCCGGTGCGCTTGAGGCTGATGCCGCCCGTGTCGAACGTGATGCCTTTGCCCACAAAGATCAGCGGCGCCTCCGTATCTCCCTCCGGTGCATGTTCCAAAATGACAAACTGGGCCGGATTCACACTGCCCTGGCTCACCGCCAGTAGAATCCCCATGCCCTCCTCCTCCATCGCAGCCTCGTCCAGCACCGTGCACGTCAAGCCCACGTCGGACGCCATCGCCCGCGCCCTTGCCGCCATCTCCACCGGCGTCAGGAGATTCGCCGGCTCGTTGACGAGATCGCGCGCGTTGCAGACCGCGCGGCCGATCGCCTCGCCTCGGGCTACCCCGCGCGCAACGTCCTCCAGCTTAGCCGCGCTGTACTCCACCACAGAGCAACTCGTCAATCCCGAATCGTCTTCCTTACGTCCATATCGTTTGGGCCGGTAGCTGGCTAGAATCGTTCCCAGCGCCACCTCCTGCGCGGCCGCGTCCGCGTCATGACCGGCGATTCCGGCGCCGTGAACGATCGTCGCCATCGTTTTGACGCCCCTCAGTTTGGCCGCAGCCTGCGCCGCCACCGCCGCCGTTCTCCGGATCTGGCCCAGCCCAAACCCTTCGCTGCTGCCCAGACCCACGATCAGCACCCGCGGCGCGCGCAGCCCGCCCGCGTCAGCCTCTTCATCCCCAGCCGCGCCGCCATTCGCGCGCGCATAGAGCAGCGCGGTCGTCTCGGCCTCGCCGCTGAAATCCCCCTGCGCGATAAGCCGGCGGATCGCGCCCTTGAGCGCGCGGGGGGGCGCGCCGGGCGCGCCGCCGGGCGCGGTGACCCCCGCAAACAGATTGATGACGATCAGATCCACATCGCTCTCAGCGATATTCCCCTGTTCTACCCGTAGTTCCATGTCCAATGTCCTGTGGTAAATGTTCAGCGGTCAGTGTTCTGTGGTCAGTGCAGTCACTGGCCATGAGACACTGTGCGCTGGCTGTGGGGAGTTATAGATTCGTGCGCAGTCGCGTCGCCGCGGCCTCCAAAATCGCATCCGTCTTGCAGAAGCAGAAGCGGGCGACATTCTCGGCCAGATGGCTGTGTTCGGGGTTGTAAAATGCGGAGGGTGGGATCGCGGTCACGCCGATCTCCTTCGTCAACCAGCGGCAGATCTGCACGTCGCGCAGGTCGTCCGTAGGCAGAGGCGGGTCCAGGTCGGTCGTATCCACCAGAATAAAGTAGCTGCCGTGGGGCGTCACCGGCGGCAGTCCGACATCGTTGAGGGCGGACAGCAGGATCTCCCGTTTGCCCTGGTACATGACGCTCAGTTCATGCAGGTAGTTACGCTCCTCCACCTGCTCAAACGCCGCCCCCACCGCTTCCTGCAGGGGCGTTGTCACCGCGAAAGGGATCCACTGATGCGCCATCAGCACCGCGTGCGCCAGCGGTTCCGGCGCAATCGCCCAGCCGATCTTCCAGCCGGTCACCGAAAATGTCTTGCCCGCGCTCCCCAGCGTAACCGTACGCTCCCACATACCCGGCAGGGTCGCAATCCGCACGTGCGGTGTGCCGTCGTAGGTCATCCACTCGTAGACCTCATCGCTCAGCACCAGTAGATCATGCTCCTGCGCGACCTGCGCCAGCGCCAGCAGCTCCTCGCGACTGTACATCTTGCCCACGGGGTTGAGAGGCGTATTGATAATAATCAGTTTGGTCTTCGGGCTGATCGCGGCCCGCAAATCTTTCATATCGATCTGCCAGTCCGCTGCACTGGTGGCGCCGGGCCTGGGCCGCAGGGGAACATAGACCGGAGTTCCGCCCGCCATGATCACCGATGGCGGATAGCTGTCGTAGAATGGCTCGATCAGGATCACCTCATCGCCCGGGTCCACCAGACCCTGCACCGTGGCGTAGATTCCTTCCGTCGCGCCCGTGGTCACAACGATCTGCGTCAGCGCATCCAGCTCGCGATCGAAGACCGGGCTGTACACCGCCGCCAGCGCATTCACCAACCGCGGATGGCCGGCGCTGCGCGCATACTGATTATAGCCCGAAGCCAGCGCCGTGCGCGCCGCCTCAATCACAAAATCCGGCGCCGGAAAATCGGGGAAGCCCTGCCCCAGGTTGATAGCATCGTATTCAAGCGACAGGGCCGAATACTCGGCGAAGACGGTCGTGCCGAAAGACTGGACCCGAACTGCTGCTGGCGTTGACACGGTGGCGCGTTCCTTAAACCGGTGGTCGAAGGCCCCTGCAACCGCATCGATTGCGCACCTGCAAAAGCCCGAGTTTGTGGCTGGTTGTTGGTGTACAGTTCCGTTGGCCGCGCACTACCCGACAACTGGCAACCGTTAATGGACAATTACGAAGAATGATAGCACAGGGAGGGCCGAAAGTCATTTACAATCACGCCCACAACGGCTCGATAACTCCCGCCGCGCAAAGGTGCCAGGCGCCGCCCAAACGGATTCATCCCAAAATGGGGCAAACTCTCCTATACCTTGGGTAGCAACTCAGCACAGTCCAGTCCGCATTCAACTCTATGGTAAGAAAAACGTCTCCTCTGACCACTGACTACTGCATTTGGGCGGTCGGG
>VYDA01000060.1:0-748 GCA_009843665.1 Caldilineaceae bacterium SB0675_bin_29
ACCTACCCCCGCGTTCTCGGCAACTATGTACGCGAACTGCGCCTCCTCACCCTCGAGGACGCTGTCCACAAGATGACCGGCGCCGTGGCCGACCGTCTCGGCCTGCGCCTACGCGGCCACCTGCGCACAGGCTTCTACGCAGACGTCGTCCTCTTCGATCCGCACACCATCAGCGACCGCGCAACCTTCGCCGACTCCCATCAACTATCTGTCGGCGTGCAAGACGTATGGGTCAACGGCCAGCGCGTACTGCGCAACGGAGAACACACCGGCGCCGTTCCGGGCCGGTTCGTCAGAAGAGATTGACCGTTTCTTGGGTTTCGACCTTCAGGAACGACAGTCGGGAAAAGGAGGGTACCAGAAAAACGAGGAATTACAAGAGGGACTCGCCGTCCCCATTCGCAGCGCCAATTCGCTTCAACTCTTCATCCAGCCGCAACCTGTGCAGCTCCATCCGCCAAATGGGCAGGCTGATGTTCAGGCTGACGATTCGCCTGTTCAGCTCGTCTACGCGCGCTTCCCAGTCGCGAACACTGCGATGCCAGGACCGTGCAAAAGCCTCTCGCTCACTCCCAGCTGCCTGCACACCCGCGCACGTCTGCTCCCATCGCCGCTTCATCTCCGCACGCAGCGCTTCGATCTGCGCCAATAGTTCCTTGCGATCACCGATCCAGCTCGGCGTCAGATTGTTATCCTTGAGCAGCTTGTTGGCCATCCGCATATCGTCTGGCTCGTTGGGGAATCGGTC
>VYDA01000060.1:758-3693 GCA_009843665.1 Caldilineaceae bacterium SB0675_bin_29
CCCGCGGCCGCGTGCGCCGGCGAGGGTTATTCCCGACTTTCGGCGAAGACACCTTCTCTGTTGCCCGCGGCCTGTCTTTCTCGCTCATATACTCCCTCCGTCCGCCACCCGTATGTGAATCCTATCACAAAGAGTAGGCGACTCTCAAACTGGGATCGCCCCATAGAAAGGTGCCATAGCCAAAATGAACTACATCCTTCAACTGTTTTGGAATCACAACGACACTAGACTCCGCGCGCTCTGGCGCGTGATACTACACTTCGTACTGCTTTTTGTCGGACTGCAGATCACTTCGGCTATTTTGCGTCCCCTCTTCTCAGGAGCCGAGAGCAACAGCGATAGCGGCCCGGACCCCGTCGCAAATATGGTGGCCCTGCTTTTGACCGGCCTGACATATGTCGTCGTAACGATCGCCGCGGCCAAATTTCTGGATCGCCGCAGATTTAGCGACTACGGTCTGGTCTGGAACACACAGTGGCGCCGGGCCCTGCTCTTCGGCCTGCTACTTGGCGGACTCCTGATGGGGGGAATCTTCGCCATTGAGCTTGCCATGGGATGGATTACGATCGAAGGCATGTTCGTTACACTTATGCCCTTCCCATTCTTTGTGGCCTTCCTCATCTTCCTGGTCCAGATGACACTGGTGGGCACATATGAGGAGCTCGTCTTTCGCGGCTATCAGATGAAGAACATCGCCGAAGGCCTCAACCTCGGCCCCCTTAGTACCAAGACGTCCCTCTTCCTGGCGTGGATCGTCACCTCCATCCTCTTTGGACTGATTCACGCCGCCAACCCCGGCGCAACTGTAGGCACGACCCTCAAGATCACGCTGGCAGGATTCTTCCTTGCGCTGCCCTTCCTCTTGACCGGCGAGCTCGCCCTTTCCATCGGCGTCCATATCGCCTGGAACTTCTTCCAGGGCAAAGTCTTCGGCTTTCCGGTCAGCGGCTTGACCTTTTTTCGGACCACTATTTTCAATACCGTACAGGGTGGCCCTGATCTTTGGACTGGCGGTGGCTTTGGCCCGGAGGCAGGGCTGCTTGGCTTCATAGGAATAATTGTCGGCTCCCTGGCCATGATCTGGTGGGTGAAACGCACTCGCGGCACACTTGACCTATCACTTTCTCTCGCCCAATACCGGCGGCCTCCCGCAACCTAGATTCCCATGCGGACTGTTCTGACTCCGCTCTTGCACACTTCGCAGGTCTGAGTACGATCTTCAGAAAGTGCCCCGCAGGCGTCCAAAGGTCGAACCCAGGCTCTAACGTTTGCTGCCGCTGTTCTTAAACCCCAAAGAAAGGCGCTCAAAAG
Organism: Caldilineaceae bacterium SB0675_bin_29; assembly: GCA_009843665.1. Lineage (GTDB taxonomy): Bacteria > Chloroflexota > Anaerolineae > Caldilineales > Caldilineaceae > Bin5. Next base: position 2,070 of record VYDA01000060.1, read on the forward strand.
TGAAACGTATTTTGCTTCCGTTCTGGAATTCCGATGACAGGCGCCTGCGAGCCGGGTGGCGGCTAATCCTCCATGTTATCCTAGTCGCCGTCGTAATTGTGGCGCTTGAGGTGCTCTTTTCCCTTGCATTTGAGGATCTGGAGGAAACCTTCGCTTTTGGCATCGTCCAAATGGCCTTGTCCGGGCTGGCGATCGTCGCTGGCACTCTGCTTGCAGCCCGTTTCCTTGACCGCAGGCCTGTCTCCGATCTCGGTCTGCAGTTCTCATCCCATTGGTGGCGAGACCTCGGCTACGGGCTGTTCCTGGGCGCGTTCCTCATGCTGCTTATCTTCCTTGTCGAACTGGCCCTCGGTTGGGTCACGGTTGAGGAACTCCTCGCTACGAACAGGTCTGTTCCCTTTGCCCTCGCAATTCTCTGGCCTCTGACCCAGTTCCTTGCCGTGGGCATATACGAGGAGTTGGTATCACGTGGGTATCACTTCAAAAACCTGGCCGAGGGCCTCAGTTTCAGTCCCCTGGGCCGGAAGAGGGCTATCTTGCTAGCTTGGTTCATCTCCTCAGCAGTTTTCGGGCTCCTCCATGCCTTCAACCCCAATGCAACTGTCATCAGCACCGTGAACCTGTTCCTGGCCGGCCTCTTCCTGGGGCTGCCTTTTCTTCTGACCGACCAGTTGGCGATGCCGATAGGAATTCACATCACCTGGAACTTTTTCCAGGGCAACGTCTTCGGCTTTCCCGTTAGCGGGACGTCGAACAACGAGACGACCTTCATCGCCGTGCAGCAGGGCGGCCCCGACCTGTGGACCGGCGGCGCCTTCGGGCCCGAGGCCGGCGTGCTCGGCCTGGCGGCAATAGTCGTCGGTTCTCTCCTGATCGTATGGTGGGTGAAACGCACGCGGGGGGCGGTCGGCTTCGCCCTGGCCGTGGCTGAGTATCAGTCGCCCGCCAATAGCGAAAGTGTCGCCGAACAGCCTCCTATGGAATAATGACTGCCAGTACAGTTCAAGTGGTGCCGGTTACCGCCGTTCGGAGAAACGCACAGTGAGCACGAAGCTATGGGGAGGGCGCTTCAGCGGCGCACTCGACCCGCTGATGGAAGAGTTCAACGCGTCGATCAACTTCGACCGGCGCCTTTGGCAGGCCGACATCCACGGCAGCCAAGCCTACGCGCGCGCGCTCGCCAGGGCCGGGCTCCTGACCGAACAGGAAGCCGAGCAGATCGTCGTCGGCCTTGAACGCGTTGCCGCCGAATGGCGCGCCGGACAGTTCGAAATCCAGGCCGGCGACGAGGACATCCACACCGCCAACGAGCGCCGCCTCACCGAGCTGATCGGCCCCGTAGCCGGTAAACTGCACACCGGCCGCAGCCGCAACGACCAGGTCGCGACCGACCTGCGCCTGTGGCTGCGGGAAGAGCTGGAGACCTCACAGCAGCAGCTGCGCACCCTGATCGGCGTCGCCGTAGAGCGCGCCGCAACCGAGATCGATCTCCTCATGCCGGGCTATACCCACCTCCAGCCCGCCCAGCCCACTCGCTGGAGCCACTGGCTCCTCAGCTACGCTTGGGCATGGCACCGAGACGCCCTTCGCCTACAGGATCTCCTGCAACGCGTCAACCTGATGC